>JASHTU010000591.1 GCA_030040395.1 Acidobacteriaceae bacterium | reverse complement strand
GTTTTATTATTTTAAAAAATGTTCTGGTTTCCACCGTTTTGTGATGCCTAAACTCGACCTGGCTTTGAAGTCGGGCGAACACGATATTGCCGTGCTTGAAAAGCTCGCGGTCGCGGAGAGGGTGACTCTGGCGGCGGTGATGGCGCTTGCCGCCGGGAATGTTTTGGGCTGGCTGGCGCCGGCGTCGGCGCGGGAGTTCTTGTCCCACGGCCACTGGAGGCTGATGGGACCCTGGGCGGTGCTGGCAGTTTTCTTGAGCGCGCTCAGCTTGCAAGCTTCCGCGCCTCGTGCTCCCAAACGTTTGCGCCGGTTCGGCTTGGCGCTCGCCATCGCCATCGCTACAGTCTTTACGGTTATCTTCTGCGCGCAGTTGCTACGCGTTTGGCCGGGCATCGACGTTCCTCTTTCTTCCAAGCAGATTTTTTCCGCATTCCTGGCGGTGAATATTTCTCCGCAATCAGCGGGAGGCTTCGCGCTGCTGGGTCTGGGCATCGCTTTCGCCGGAGCGCGAGAGAGGCTGTGCGGGATGGCGGCCGATCTGTTGGTTGCCTGCCTTGTCCTGGTGGTTTTGGTCCTTGTCTCGGGTCATTTCATCGCTATGCTGCGCTTCTTCGGCCCCACCGCTAGCGTCGGGACCTCGTCCCAAGTCATGCTTTGCCTGCTGCTGCTCACCGCAGTGGTTTTCTCCCGAAGAGCGCGAAGCGGCGTGTTCTCCATTCTCCTGGGGCGCGGGATCGGAAGCAGGATTGCACGCGTGCTGGCCCCCGTGCTGCTGGCGTTGCCCTACCTGAGAGAGGTGCTCAGAGCCCGCATTCTTAATGATCGCCAGATGCCCCCTCATTACACCACGGCGTTTCTAGCTTCGCTGGCCGTAGTGGTCGCCATGGCGCTGCTCTTGTTTCTGGCCTGGCGCATCAACTTCATGGAGACTGAAATTCGGGCCCTGTCGCTGCTCGATCCGCTGACCGGCCTCTACAATCTGCGCGGTTTCCGCCTGCTGGCCGAGCAGGCGCTACGGTTGGCCAAGCGTTCGGGCCGGCCGTTCTCGGTTTTGTTCATCGATTTGGACAATCTTAAGGAAATCAACGACTCGCTTGGGCATCCGGCGGGCTCTTCATTCCTGGTTGAAACCGGCGAGATTCTGCGCGACGCTTTTCGCGAGACCGATGTGCTGGGACGGATAGGCGGCGATGAATTTGCCGTTGCGGGCCAGTTCGACCGGGCGGCGATTTCCCGGGCCGCGCAGCGTCTTGACGAGTTCGCTGCGCGGCGCAACGCCAAGGGTGGCCGCGAGATTGGTCTCAGCTTCAGCGCCGGTTACGTCACCTCCGACGCCGATGAGGGCGATTCCCTTGATGAATTGCTGGCCGAGGCCGACCACGCCATGTACGATGTGAAGCGCCGCAGAAAAGTCCTGCTCAGTTAGGGCGCGGCTGAGTTTTCCCAAGGGAAGCGGAGATGGAAGCCTGCTTGGGGCCGCTCGCGCCCTCCGCCAGCGGAAAATCGGCGGAAAACGGCTGCGCCGGCCTTGCATACTTATGCATTTCGGATGTATATTTATTCGAGCGCGGTTTTCGCTCCGCGGAGCGCGCCGTCGGTCTTTTGCGCGCGAAATGGATAGCCGGCAATGAAGGTCCAGCGCCTGAACGCAATCCGGGAAGTGGTTTCGAGCTCGCTGGTGGCCAGCCAGGATGAGCTGCGGCGCAAGCTGCGCCGGCGCGGCATCCGCGTGACCCAGGCCACGCTTTCGCGCGACATCCACGAACTGCGGCTTTCCAAAGGCCCGGGCGGGTATTCGCTGCCTAATGGCCAGGCGGAAGCGGCTGCGGCGGTGGACGACGACGCGCCGCCCTCGGTGGCGGAGATGATCGACAGCTTCGGACTGCGCGTGCGCCAGGCGATGAATCAAGTGGTAGTGGGCACGGTGATGGGCGGAGCGCAGCCGGTCGCGGCGGCGCTGGACCACGAGGAGTGGCCGGAGATTGTGGGTACGGTGGCCGGCGATGACACGGTTCTGGTGATTTGCCCCGACTCGCGGCGGGCGGGCGAAGTGGAAGCGCGCATAAGGACGATGCTGGAATCATGACCGGAAGGGTGCAAACAGCGGTTGTGGGGGTAACGGGGTACGCCGGCGCGGAATTGGCGCGGCTGCTGTTGCGTCATCCTCGCCTGCACGGCGCGCCGCCGGTTTTCGCCGGCCGCGTGGAAGAGAAGGACCTCGCGCGCGGCGGTGTCCCATTGGTCGAAATACACCCCCAATTGGGCGGTAACGGCGCCGGCAAGCTCAAGCTGCAGCCGTTTTCGTGGGAACTACTCGCCGAGCGCGGCGTCGAGGTGCTGTTTCAGGCCACGCCCCATGACATTTCGCGCGAAGTGGTCCCCATCGCGCTCTCCCATGGTTTGCGCGTGATTGACCTGAGCGGGGCCTGGCGGTTGACGCACGCGGCGAACCGGGCCGTTTACGCCTTCGCGGATGAAGGCTCGGATCAGGCCGCGGCCACCCAGGCGCAGGCAGCGTATGGCATGCCGGAGTTGCACCGGGCAAAGATTGCCGGAGCACGGCTCGTGGCCAATCCAGGCTGCTATGCGACCTCGGTTATTTTGGCGGTGAAGCCGCTGGCCGCCGCGGGACTGCTCGATATCGATCGCGGCGTCATTGCCGACGCGAAGAGCGGCGTGAGCGGCGCGGGCAAAGCCCCCACCGCCAGGACGCACTTCATGTACGCAGCCGATAATCTTTCCGCCTATGGGGTCTTCACCCACAGGCACACCGGAGAATTGCTCGAACAGATCGGGATCGCAGCCGAGGACATCGTCTTTACCCCGCACCTGCTGCCGATTCCGCGGGGCATTCTTTCGACGATCTATGTGCGCTTCAAGCAAGCGCAGACGCGGGAGAGCGTGGCGGGAATATATAAGGAATTCTTCGCCGGCAGTCCCATGGTGCGGTTCCACGAGAAAACGCTGCCGCAAATTCAATATTCGGTGCACACCAACTACGCAGATATCGGTTTTCAGCTCGATGCGAGTGGTCGCCGCGCAGTCATCGTCAGTTGCCTTGACAATCTTTTGAAGGGCGCCGCCGGCCAGGCGGTGCAAAATCTCAACATTATGCTCGACTGGCCTGAGGCCGAAGGACTGGAATGAAAGTGGAAGCGGAGGGCCGGTAATGAAGTACGTGGTCAAACTGGGCGGCGCCGGATTGGAAGTCCCCTCGCTGCTCGCCGGCTGCACCCGCGCCATCGCCGAGCTGGCGCGCGACGGCAACCACGTGGCCGTGGTTCACGGCGGAGGCGCGCAACTCACGCGCATGTTGAAGGCCCTGGGCAAGGAGAGCGAGTTCGTCAACGGCCTTCGCGTCACCGACAAAGAGACGCGTGACGTGGCCCTCATGGTTCTAGCCGGCCGCGTAAATAAAGGGCTGGTGGCCGCGCTCGGATCGCTCGGCCAGCCTGCTGTCGGGGTTTCCGGCGGCGACGGTTTGCTGTTCCGCGCGCGCAAGAAGCGCACCGCGCCGGACTTGGGATACGTGGGTGAGATTGCGGCCAGCGATCCGCGTTGGATCGAAGCCATCTGGCAATTGAATGGCGTGCCGGTGATTTCATCGCTTGCCCTCGGATTCGACGGCGAATACTATAACGTGAACGCCGACGAGATGGCCGCCGCGTGCGCCATCGCCTGCAACGCCGACGCGCTCGTTTTCCTCACCGATGTCCCCGGCGTAAAAGGAGCCAACGGCGAGGTGCTGCGTTGGCTCTCGATTGACCAGATCGCCGAAATGGCGCAGAGCGCCGTCATTTCCGGCGGCATGTTGCCCAAGCTGGGCGCGTGCCGCGAAGCACTGCTTAACGGCGTCAAGCGCGTGCGCATTTTGCCTGCCGAGGCGGCAGGCTCCCTGCCCGACCTGTGCAGCTCGCGCGTAACCCACGGCACCGAAGTGATGGTGGCCTGAGGAGGTCAGAGGAATGAAGCTCGAAGAAATTCGCGCTGCCGAAGCGCGGCTCCTGCTCTCGACATACGATCGCAGCCCCGTGCTGTTCGTCGATGGCGACGGGGTTTACGTCATGAGCGAGAACGGTGCGAAGTACCTGGATTTGCTTAGCGGCATCGGCGTCAACGCGCTGGGGTATAACCATCCGGCCATTGTGGAGACCATCGCACGCCAGAGCCGAGCGCTTATCCACATCTCAAACCTGTACTATCACGAAGGCCAGGCGGAGCTTGCCCTGCGCCTCACCGAGCGCACCGGAATGGACCGCGTCTTCTTTTGCAATAGCGGCACGGAAGCCTGGGAAGGCGCACTCAAGCTGGCGCGCGCTTACGCCGGCCTGCGGCGCAGCGAGGGCGCGTACATCGGCACGAAATTTCTGGCGCTCGAACAGAGCTTTCACGGCCGCACCTTGGGTTCTGTTTCGACGACTTACAAAGAAAAATACCGCGAGCCCTTCGCACCCGTGGTTCCGGGAGTCGAGTTCGTGCGCTTTAATGACGTCGCCGACCTGCGCGCCAGGTTTTCCAGCGAAGTATGCGCGATTCTCGTCGAAGCTATCCAGGGCGAAGGCGGCGTGCGCCCGCTCACGCAGGAGTTTTTCGCCGAGGCGAGGGCGCTCACATCTGCCACAGGCGCGCTGCTCATCGTGGATGAGATTCAGGCCGGCATGGGCCGCACCGGCAAGTGGTGCGCCT
>JASHTU010000590.1 GCA_030040395.1 Acidobacteriaceae bacterium | reverse complement strand
AATTGGGCGAAATGCGGCCCACGGCGGCAAAGGCGGCCTTGCGGCCCTTCCAAATCAGGGCGCGCTCCTGCTCGGATTGCGCCAGCCGAATCTCCCATGCGCCGTTTTTTTCGGCCAGCGCCCGCACCTCGCGCATCAGCGCTTCCACTTCGCCGGCTGGGCCATCGAGCTCCACCAGCAACAGCCCTCCGCATTTGGGATAGTGCGCGTGAACCGCAGCCTCGGCAGCCTCGATGGCCAGCGTGTCCATGATTTCGAGCGCCGCGGGCAACATGCCGGCGGCGATGATGTCGCTCACCGTCTGGCCCGCGGCCGGCGGCGCGTCGAAGGCCGCCAGCAGGGTCTGCACCACCTCCGGGCGCTTTACAATGCGCAGCGTGATCTTGGTTGCCACGCCCAGCGTCCCCTCCGAGCCCACAAAGACGCCGGCCAGGTCGTAGCCAGGCGCATCCGGCGCCGCCGACCCCAGGTGCACCAGCTCGCCTGAGGGCAGCACCACCTCAAGCGCCAGCGTGTGCGTCACCGTGAAGCCATACTTGAGGCAATGCGCGCCGCCTGAGTTCTCCGCCACGTTGCCGCCAATGGTGCACACCGACTGCGACGAAGGATCGGGCGCGTAAAAGTAGCCCTGCGCGGCCACGCGCTGCGACACATGCGCATTGATCACGCCCGGCTCCACAACAACATAGCGGTTGGCGAAGTCGACTTCCAGAATGCGGTTCATGCGCGCCAGGCCGATCACCACCCCGCCCTCGGCCGGCAGCGCCCCGCCGCTCAACCCTGTGCCCGCGCCGCGGCTCACAAACGGAATCTTGTGCCGCGCGCAGATGCGCACCACGGCCTGCACCTGAGCCGTCGTACGGGGCAAAACCACCGCCCCCGGCAGCACGCGGAAGTTGGTCAACCCGTCGCACTCGTAGGTCTGCAACTGGCTTGCTCCCGTGATCAACCCGTCGGCTCCCACGGCCTCGCGCAGCTCGGCAATATAGTTGGGGTGCAGCACTCTGGCAGATAGCTTACCCGATCGAAACAACCGGCGGCGACCGGTTCTTCATTCCGGGCGCCGGCTTTGCCTAAAAACAGCGTGTTTCGAGCGGTTTTGTGGGCAAGTGAGTGGATTTTTGGACAACTTCACATTGACCCAGTTAGCAGATCGCCAGACCGGGTGTGCACTGGCGAAGTTTCAGCAAAGGGAAGGATCGGCGGTGATTGGCTCACGAAAGCAGGTAATTGGCCCACAACGGCCTTTTACGACGGTGCTGGCCTTTCCATCAAGACCCTCGCGGCAAAAATGCCAATCGCGCAGAATGCAAGCCAGACGCCGACGAAAACCCAATCGCCTCGTTCAGAATGGCCCTGACCGAGATCGAGAAAGATAACAACGCCGTACAGCGATAAGCTCGTGACGCATAGATAGAACGCAACGCGTCTTAGGCTCGCGTAAAACAGAATCAAGCCGAAAGCTAGTGCGCACGGAAGAATGAGAAGTAGCCATCCAAGGATGCGATACCAATGCGGAACGAAGCGATCAAGAGCTATCGCGACCGCCGTGTAGCCTTCGGAAAACACCGCAAGAATCAGCCAGAGGAAACAAAGGAAGTTGCGAATACGAACCGGGAGGCTAAGCCTGTTATCGTCAACCATCTCGAACCTCTCAGAATGAACAAGAGAGATGTTACGACACCTCCCGAGTGGTTGGTCGGCAATGGGGAACCTGGGAGCGGGTGGAACCGAATCGAATCTGCCAACTGTCTGCCTCAGGACAAGCGGGCGATTCCGGGGAAGCCCTCGAATCCTCGATCGAAGCTCAATATCTTCTTAACGCCGTGGATTTGCATCGTTGCCAGATGCACCGCATCTCGCGCCGACAAGCCTTTCCGGCCCAGCACGATCCCCTTGGCGCGTTCCACTGCCGCCCGGTCCACCGGGAACACCTCATCGACGACTCCCAGCAAAGCATCGAACGCTGGCTGAATAGCATCCCTCCGCTCGATGGAAACGTAACGATGAAGGATTTCCTGCAGCACTTCGGCGTCGGTCACCAGCCGCTCTTGTCCACTCACCAATTCCTCCAGCCAGCGCTTGGCGTCGGCCTTATGAGCATGGGGAGCGCCTACCAGATACATAGGGATGTTCGAATCGACGAAGATCACGGCCGCATGTCCAATCCGTAGCCCTGCTCGATCTCTTCGAGCATTCGGTCGATATCGGCGGTGGGAAACTCCATGCGCGCCGCCGCCCGAATCACCTCGAGCTTGGACGCAACCTCGCGGCTGGGTTCGCTTCTGCGGGCTTGCACCAGGGCCTGCCGCACCCATTCGGCAATGGACATTCGGCGCAACCGCGCCGCGCGCTGGATATCGCGATATTCAGGGTCCTGGACAATAACCTGCAGCCGTTTAGACATAGGATGAGTGTATCTGACTCATATCGATGAGTCAAGCATCATCCGCTGTGCCCGGATTGCCGGCGATGGGGAAATTTCGATTTCGATAGCCGATGACGAAAAGTCGGTCGCCCATTCAACCCTCAACTTTGGGCAGTCTCTGGGCAAAAACCCCGATTATTGGGCAATCCGGATTTCTTAAGCAAAGCCAGGATGCCCCATGTTCGGCGCGTCGTCGTTTTTGCGCCTGACCTGGGCCGCCTCTGGCCTGAGCCACTACAAGAACCGGGCGATCAGAGCTTAGTCCAGCCGCTCGAAGATGCCGGGCGCCCCAAGCCCCGATTTTGGGGCCTGGGAAAGCACAAGCAAAAAACCTACTCTAATTTCTCGAAGATTCCCGCCGCGCCCATGCCCCCACCCACGCACATCGTCACCATGCCAAAGCGCACGTTGCGCCTGCGCATCTCCGCCACCAGCGTCGCCGTCAGTTTTGCCCCGGTGCAGCCCAGTGGGTGACCAAGGGCAATCGCCCCGCCATTCACGTTGACCCGCGCCGGGTCGAGCCCCAGGACGCGGATAACGGCCAGCGCTTGCGCGGCAAAGGCCTCGTTCAACTCGATCAGGCCAATGTCGTGGAGTTTAAGCCCGGCTCGTTGGAGCGCCTTGGGAACCGCCGTCACCGGCCCCATGCCCATCTCTTCAGGAAGGCACCCGGTGGCGGCGTAGGCCACCAGACGCGCCAGCGGCCGGATGCCCAGTTCCAGCGCGCGGCCGGCATCCATCAGCACCGCCGCGGCGGCGCCGTCGGAAGTCTGCGAAGAATTGCCC
>JASHTU010000589.1 GCA_030040395.1 Acidobacteriaceae bacterium | reverse complement strand
GAGGCCCGTTGCCCCAAGCGTGAGCAGTCCCGCCTCGAGCAATTCACCGTCGGCGAGCGTGTGCGCGCCGTGCTGCTCAAGGTGGACCGCGCCGCCAAGGGGCCGCAGGTCATCGTCAGCCGCGCCGCTCCGGAACTGGTGCAAAACCTCTTCCAGTCCGAGGTCCCCGAAATCTACGACAATACCGTCGTCATCCGGGCCATCGCGCGCGAGGCCGGCGAACGCACCAAGATAGCGGTGCAATCCCGCGACAAGGACGTCGATCCCGTGGGCGCCTGCGTGGGCATGAAGGGCATGCGCGTGCAGTCCATCATCCGCGAGCTGCGCGGCGAAAAAATCGACATTATCGAATACTCCGACGAAATTACCACTTTCGCCGAAAAAGCCCTGCAGCCGGCCAAAGTCAGCCGCGTCTCCATCACCGACCTGACCGATAAGCAGCTCGAAGTGATCGTCGACGACACCCAGCTTTCCCTCGCCATCGGCAAAAAGGGCCAGAACGTGCGTCTCGCCGCCAAGCTCCTGGGCTGGAAGATCGATATCAAGAGCGAGGAAGAAAAGCGCCAGGAGGTCGAGCAGCAGATGCAGGCGCTCGCCGGCGGACCCACCACGCCCATCGAGCAGGTCACCGAGCTCGGCGAAGGCATCATTCAGAAGCTGGTCGCGGCCGGCGTCACCACGGTCGAGGCTCTCGCCGACATGACTCCCGAACAGCTCGAGGAGATTCCCGGCATCGGCGAGAAGACGCTGGAAAAAATCAGCGTCGCTGTCCGCCACTACTTTGGACATTTTGAAGAGGACGAGGCCGGCGGCGCGGCGCCCGTCGACGAATCGGCCGCACTCACCGCCGCGGCCGATACCGGCACGTCTCCGTCCGGTGAATCTGAAATCGGAACGCCGGCGTCCGCCGCCGAAACCGCGGAGGCTGAACTCGAAAATGCCAAGGTGGTTCTGGCTGAGGCTGAGAGCGTGCGCGCCGCCCAGGCGGAAGATGATGTCGCCGCCGCCAGCGAGCCTACGGAAACTTTAGCCGAAGACGAAGCTGAAGCCCAGAGCCTTACCGCAGCCGAGTTGGCGATCGAGAATGTTCCGCCGGCGGATGAAACCGAACTGCCGGAGTTGGAAGCGGAAGAGAAAGAACCCGGCGCGCATGGGGAAGAAGAGGGGGACCGGTGAGTCGCGGCGCGCACCATGCGCTGCCTTCGCCGGGCCTTTTAAGCAACACGATCAACAGCAGCCATTGCCACGGAGTAGCTATGAGCGACTAGGGGCTTTGGGTCGCATTTTTCGAAAAGAGGCGGATGAGTAAGGTTCGTATCAACGATCTTGCGCGCGAGCTGGAAATCAAGCCTCGCGCAATTATCGACATTCTTCCCGAGCTCGGCGTCGAAGGAGTTAAGACCCACTCCAGCTCGCTCGAAGCCGACGAGGCGGAGAAGGTTCGCGCCCACTTCGAGCGCGACGCGCGACCGGTCATTCATGCCGGCGCCGCCGCGCGCCCCGCGCAGACCATCACCCCCAAAATTGATCTTTCGCACATCTCCAAGCCCGGCGACGTGATGAAGGCCATTCTGGCCAAGAAAAAGGAAGAGGAAGAGGAAGCGCGCCACGCTCGTCTAGCCGCCCGGCCATCGCCACCGCCGGCGCCGCCTGCCCAGCCCGTTTTAGGCGCCGCCCCACCCGCCGCCCCGGTGGTCTCGCCAGCTGTCCCGTCCCCCACCGCCCCGACGCGTCCGGAGCCCCGCAAAATCGTTCCTCAGCCGCGTTCCGCGCCACCCATCATTTCTGTTCCTTCCCCGCCCGCCATTGCCTCGCGCCCGCCGGCGCATCCGGTGGTGGCCAAGGCTCCCGCGGCTGCCGTCGCGCCCCCGCGCCCGGTCGTGGTGGTTTCTCGGCCGCCCGCGGTCGTGGTCAAGCCGACTGTGGCCCCGCCGCCGGCGCGTGAGGAGCAGCCCCGCATCCCCGAAGCGCCAGCGGTTGCGCCCAAACCACCCGCCGTTACCGCCTCTGCGCCGGCCCCCGTTGCCGCTCCCGCGCCCCCGGCGCCCTTCCCTGCCGCCGAGCCTGTGTCCGTTGCCGCCATCCCCGAACCCGCTCCGGTTGCCGCTGCCGCTGAACCTGCTGCAATGGCTGCTGCGCCTCCGTCGGTCGCTGAATCTCCCGCGCCTGTGGCCAAAGTCGCGTCTGCCGCCATCGAATCCGCGCCGGCGCCGCGTCCCCATCCTGCCCCGGCTCTACCCGTGCGTCGCATGGTGATGCCGCAAACTGGTCCACGCCCGGTGTATAAGGCCTCCATCGTTCCCCCGCCTCCTCCGGCCGTTCAGGCTGCCGGCGCCGCCATTCAGCGCGGAAAACCGATCTTCGATCGCCGCCCTGGAGGCGCCCCAGGAGCCGTCCAGCGCGCCGTCGGCGCTGCAGGCCAGTTCCCCGGCGGTCCTCGCCCCAAGCATCCCACGCGTTCGACCCCCGCAGGCCTCGCCTCCGCGGGCACGCCAGGTGTTCCGGGCGCGCGTCCCGGCTTCGGCGCGCGTCCCGGATTTGGCGCGCCGCGTCCTGGCTTCGGCGGACCTCGCACCGGTCCCGGCGGCGCGCCGCCGCCCAGTGAGGCGCCTCGCCCCCAGCGCGCTTCCTCGCGCGGCCGCAGGGGCCAACAGCAGTATCCCAAGACCAAAGAAGGCCCGATGAAGGGCTTCGTGCCCCCGCCGCGTTATAGCGGCGTGCCCTACTCCGCGGAGCCTCTGCCCATCACCCGCGAAATCACCGTTACCGAGGGCATCAGCGTCAAGGACCTCGCCGAAAAACTCGAAGTCCGCGCCAAGGACCTTATCGCCACCCTCCTCATGCGCGGTGTCTTCGTGACCGTCAACCAGTCCCTCGACGCCGAAATGGTCAAGGACGTCGCCGCCAAATTCGGCGCCGCCGCCAACGTTATCAGTTACGAGGAAGAGCTCGAGAACGAGGCCATCGAAGAAGTCCTCGACGTCGAAAACACCGACGTCGTGGAAATGCCCCGCGCCCCCGTGGTCACCGTCATGGGCCACGTCGACCACGGCAAGACCTCGCTCCTCGACGCCATTCGCGAAACCGATGTCGCCGCCGGCGAGGCCGGGGGCATCACCCAGCACATCGGCGCCTACAAGGTGAAATTCGCCAAGGAGGGCTCGCCCGCCTCCGGCCGCGAAATCGTCTTCCTCGACACCCCCGGCCACGAAGCCTTCACCCGCATGCGCGCCCGCGGAGCCAAAGTTACTGACATCGTCGTCATTGTCGTCGCCGCCGACGACGGCGTCATGCCTCAGACCATCGAGGCCATCGACCACGCCAAGGCCGCCGACGTCCCCATCATCGTCGCTGTCAACAAAATCGATAAGCCCGAAGCCAACCCCGAGCGCGTCAAGAAACAGCTCGCTGACCGCGGCCTCATCCCCGAAGAGTGGGCCGGCGGAGCCGAAGGCACGGTCTTCGTCGAGGTTTCCGCCAAAAAACGCATCAACCTCGACCTCCTCCTCGAAATGGTCTGCCTGGTCTCCGACATCAAGGCCCCCAAGGCCACCCCGGGCCGCAAAGCCGTGGGCAGCGTCCTCGAGGCCAAGCTCGACCGCGGCCGCGGAGCCGTGGCCACCGTCCTCGTCCAGGACGGCACCCTCCGCCTCAACGACAGCTATATCGTCGGCAACACCTTCGGCAAAGTCCGCGCCATGTTCGACGACCGCAGCCGCTCCCTCGACGAAGCCGGGCCCTCCACGCCCGTCGAAGTCCTCGGCCTCGAATCCCTCCCCGACGCCGGCGATACCTTCCTCGTCGTTGCCGACCGCGACAAGGCTAAGGGCATCGCCCAGTACCGCAAGATGAAGGAGCGCGAAGCCCAGCTCGCCAAGAGCTCCCGTGTCTCCCTCGAGGGCCTTGCCGAGCAGATTCGCCAGGCCGGCGTCAAAGACCTGCCCCTCATCATCAAGGGCGACGTCACCGGCTCGGTTGAGGTTCTCGCCGACTCCCTCGCCCGCATGTCCACGGAGAAGGTGCGCATCAAGGTCATCCACTCCGGCGTCGGCTCCATCACCGAGAGCGACGTCCTTCTCGCCACCGCCTCCAACGCCATCATCATCGGCTTCAACGTCCGCCCCGAGCGCAAGGCCGCCGAGCTCGCCCAGCAGGAGAGTGTCGACATCCGCCTCCACTCCATCATTTACGAGCTGCAGGATGAAATTCGCCTCGCCATGATGGGCCTCCTCGAACCCACGTTCAAAGAGAACTACATCGGCCGCGCCGAAGTCCTCAACATCTTCAGAATCCCCAAGGTCGGCGCCATCGCCGGCTGCCGCGTCCAGGATGGCGTCATTCGCCGCGACGCCGAAGTTAAGATCCTCCGCGACGGAGAGCAGGTCTTCAAAGGCAAAATCGCCTCCCTCAAGCGCTTCAAAGACGACGCCCGCGAAGTCACCAACGGCATGGAGTGCGGCATCGGCGTCGCCAACTTCACCGACTTCAAGGAAGGCGACCTCCTCGAAGCATTCACCACCGAAAAACTCGCCGCCGACCTCGGCGCCCTCACCTCCGCCAAGGCATAGCCCTCGCCGAAACCCCTGCAAAACGGCCCGCGCCTCACTCCGAGATGCGGGCCGCAAATCCCGCCCCAACTGCGGCCAATCACCCGGAGCCCCGCTTGGCGTCTTGAATCGAGGGAAAGCTGGCTTCCTTGCCGCCTGCCCACCTTCTTTCCGATTCACGACACCGCGTACTTCGCGGCCGTCTTCTCATTGAGAACGTGACCCAGTCCGGGGCGATTTGACAGCACCAGAGCGCTGTCGGCAATCTGCTCCGGCGGGTCGATCAGCTCCGCACGCCACGGAACTTCTCCATACGAGAATTCGAGGATATTGAAGTTCGTCACCGTGGAAATGACATGCGCCGCCGTCAGATTACCTACGGGGCTCGCCGGCCCATGCGGAGAAGTCACCAGCCCCGCGCCTTCCGCCAATCCCGCAATCTTCTTCAACTCGATCATTCCTCCACATACTTTGACGTCCGGCATCACGATGTCCACGGCTTCGGCCTTGATATAGGGGTAGAAGCCCCGTACGCCGTAAATCGATTCGCCGCCCGCCGTCTCCATCGTCGCCACTTTGTTGATCTGGGCGAGGTTTTCGACGGGCTTCGCCGGCGTGACCTCTTCGATCCAGAACAGCTTGAGCGGCTCGAATCGCCGCGCCAGTTCCAATCCATGTTCGAGGTCCATTCGGCTATGAACGTCGATCAGCAGATCGCGCTTGGGGCCAATCGTCTGCCGCACCGCCGCAGCGCAGGCAATGCCGCGCGCCATAAACCGCTCCACCTGCGCTTTATCGGTCAGGCCGGGAGGCATCTCGTCGAACGGAGCCAGCTTCACGGCGTCGAAACTGGCCGCAATCGCCTTCTCCGCCATGCGCGCGAACCCCTCCGGCGTGCGCTCTTCCGTGGAGCGGTTGATATTGGCGTAAACGCGGATGCGTTCCTGAATGCGCCCGCCGAACAGGTCGTAGGTGGGCGCTGAAAACGCCTTTCCCTGAATGTCCCACAAGCATTGCTCCAGGGCGCTGGCGGCCACGGCTGCAATTCTGCCCTGGCGGGCGATCGTCGGCGCCGTCGCCTTGCGAAGCCACTCCGCGGCAAAGATGGATTGCCCCCGCAGCAATTCGGCGAACTGTTTTACGTACGCCAGGGTTTGGCTGTCGTTGCCGCTTTGTGACGCGTCCCCGATGCCCGTCACGCCGCCGCTCGTGTTCAGGCGCACAATCGTCCAGTTGCCCCGCTCATTGACCTTGACGCGAAACACTTCCGCATCCTCGACCGTGAGCGCAGGCAGCTTCTCCCCCGAACAGAGAGGGTTCGCGGTTGCGCGGGACAACGGAGCCAGGACCAGCCCCTGCAAAACAGATCTTCTACCGATGGACATGGAATCGCTCCTCATGCTCTGGAAATTGGTCTTCGCCGCCGAAGGCGTGCGGGAATGTTGACGAAAAGGCAATTGCCGATCTCGGGCCAGCGGCCATTCGTCCGGAGCAAGAAAGTGCGCTCTTCAACGAGGCGCCATCCTAATGATCCGCACCGGCAGCGATAAACCTCACCAGAATCACGCCGTGGTTGGGAACCTGCGTCGAAAAATTCTCTGAAAATGAACCAAGATCGCGTTGGCGCCACACGTCGCGGACTCTTTGTGTCCCCGTCAATCCCAGCTCCTTCCAGTCCGCCGATATGGAGCGCGGCGCCGTGGTCAAGTTGAAGTAACCTACGGCTACCGATCCATCGTCGAGCCGCTTCTCCAAAATGAATTCGTCTTCGGTCTTTCGAACGATAACACCCTGTTTGCCCAGCGAGTCTTGGTCGATATCGATCACCTCGGAGTTGCATAGGACATTCAATGTGAACTCGTCCAGCTTGCTCATCTCGCCGGAGAACAGCAGCGGCGCCGCCATCAGCGACCACATCGACATGTAACTGTACTGCTCCTCATGGGTCAACGATGTGGGACGATCACCCACCGTTCCAATGAGGATGTAATCGGGATCATTCCAGCCGCCGGGCCCGGCATCATCGCTGAGAACAGCGTTCGCAAAACCCACTTGGTAAAAACCCGGCAACCTATCCCCACGCACAGCGCCCAGATCTCCTGTGGTGCGCCATGAATTTCCCCCCACCTGCCGTCCCCACTTCCAAACGTCTCCCATCCCGTATTGGCACATATTCAATACCACGTCGCGGTCCAGGCCCTTCAGGATTCCACCCATTTTGATGTAGGGCGCTTCCAAGTCTGCAATCGTCTTGCCTTTGGCCAACCTGCCATAGGAGCACCAATCGTATTTGAGCAAGTCGAAACCCCACTCTGCGAATTGGTGAGCGTCGGCGTCTTCGTGCTGATACGATCCCTCAAACCCGGCACAGGTCAGCGGCCCCGGAGAACTGTAAATGCCGGTTTTCAGTCCGAGAGAGTGGATGTACGCGGTCAGCGCGCGCATGTCTGGGAAGCGCGCATTGGGGAGGATGTTTCCTTGCGCGTCGCGTGTTGGTCCCTTCAAGTCTGGATCGTCGGATGTCGGCTGCCTGGCCCAGCAGTCATCGATGTCGACATACTGATAGCCATAGTCGGCCATTCCTGAGGAAACCATCTTTGCCGCCGCCCCTCGCACCACACCGTCCGTAATGTGCCGCGTGTACGAGTACCAATCGTTCCAGCCCATCTGCGGCGTGAGGCCGATCGTATCGCCCACCACAATCTTGATCGGCCGGCTGTCTTTGCCCAACGCATTCGAGGCTCTCAGCGTTACCAGATACTCGCTTGGATTCTCCGGCGCTTTGCCGGAGATGATTCCAGTGTGACGATCCAGCTTGAGCGAGGATGGAAGATTCTTGGCCGAGAACCGGATTGGCCGGTTACCTGTGCAGGGAATGCGATACAAAAACGGATGGCTTGGCCGTACGCCATATACTTTTGGACCATTCAGGTGAGGAGTTGCCGGCGCAGGTGGAGTGCGGAAATCGGAAGGCCTTTGGCCGAATGCGGCGCACTGCGCCCACTCGAACACCATCAGCAGTGCGGCGAATGCGAGTGCGGCATGCCTTGAATTCTGGAGCATCATACCTCGAATCTCCGTTCTTGAGTTCGGACCGGGCCGAAGTGTTTCGGGTCAAGGAGTTGCGCATGATCTCTCTTCCGTCTCTTCTCGTACCTGATCCACACCAGAATTATGGCCCACCCTTCCCCAACCCGACTCCCGAGGGGCCCAATGGGGGTTCTGTACGTGTAGGCGGTAAGAACACAAAACCGCATTCAATATTCATAACTCCCGCCTCATCTCCGCGACCGCAGCGCCTGCGGCTTCCGTCTTACCTCCCAATCGAAAGCGCCTCGCCCTCAGATCTTGCCCACGATCAGGCTTCCTGCGCGAGGCGCTTCCGATGTTGGATAACGGTAATCCACTCAGAGCAGCGATGAGAGCGGAAACAACGTCCACAATGCATTTTCAACGAGTGCGCGTTATCGTAGCTGATGCGCTCCTTCCTTGTTCTTGTACATCTCCGCATCCGCTCGACCAATGAGCTGTTGAATTGTCTCCCCGGATTGCCATTCAGCGACCCCACTTGACGCATCAACATAGATGGGACTGAGAAAGTTACTGTCGTCATTTCGAAGCATATAACGCGTAAAGACATTGCCCTTAACCCTGCCCAGCATCGAGCGAGCGCTGGATTCGCCGCAAGTCATCACGATGATAAACTCGTCTCCGCCCCACCGGCCGACCAGGTCCTGCTCGCGCGTGTTGGAGCGAAGCCCACTCGCGAATTGCTTAAGAATTTCGTCGCCGACGACATGGCCAAATCTATCGTTGATGGCTTTGAATTTGTTGAGGTCGAGAATCACGACGGTGAAATTCGAGCTCTTGGCCATGTTCGAGAGGATAAAGGACTCTATCCCTCGACGATTGGCGGCGCCTGTCAATTCATCTGTCGATGCAAGATCCTCAGCACACTTGAGTCTTGATTCGTACGACGAGACTTCATTCTTTAGCTTTGCAACCAGATTGGTGTTCTCCTTGGCCATTTGCTCGACACTCAGTTTGAGGTCAGATACCTCTTGTCCCAGCTTGGCTCGAATCTGTGAAAGGTCATTCAGATTGCCGATTTTTTCCAGATGCCCCGCCAGTTGGCTGAATTGCGTAGTGTAGTTCTTGTCGCGCTTGTCAATCGCCTCTGCAGTCCCGGCAAGCGCGAGCAAGAACTCCCTGACTTCTTCAGCCTTTTTCTTTGAGTCGTCTGCGACGCGCTTCCCCCATCCCTGGATGTCGGATTGAATCCTGGCTTCGCACTTCTTCACGCAGGCGGCGGTCGGTTCCGCTGCGAGGCTGTGATCCACTTCGTCTAGTTTCCTGTCCAGCTCGATACTATGTGCAGATCCGTCGAGGGAAACGTTCTTCCCGAACAAGCGGATGACTGTTCGGTAGCTTTCAATTACTGAGAGCAGATCATCAGCGCGTTCGATAACTGCACTACGAGTTTTACCAGTTTGCGGTCGCTCCAAATCAAGAAACTTCTTGATGGAAATCAAAATTGCGTCCTCCTCGCCAGCCGCTTGGAGAAATTGCTCCATTCGGTGAATTTGCCCCGCCTGCTTTTCTTTAGTTTTTCCAGATCTGCTGATTTTATTGCATTTGCGACAAGCCTGTCGGGAACGCTAGAAAAGCAGGTTAAGCTGCTATATCCTTCGGCCTATCGCACCGAAAGTTTCATGGCGCTTATCCGAGTTCAGCCTGCGGGAGATCGGACTTCGGGACTGCGGACGATGGACACTCGTGCATAATGGGCCTTTGCTCGGCTATTCTGCCCGGAAGCAGCCTGAACCCGACAGGATCTCACCAGGAAAGCCGCCCAAACTCTCTCCAAAGCCAACGAGAACGCAGAAATCGATAAATCCTACCGAAGAATCAGCTCATTCCCATCGTTTCTGTTAGCGGATCGGCGCCATGGGGACCCGGGCTAATACTCCACCTGGTACGCGCTGCCCACAAGCTTGTCAGCATCCTCATTCGCGCGGAACTGGACTCGCACCGATAGTCCCGGCGTCAGGTCGTTCACATCGATCTCCACCACCGCCCAGTGAATGCCGCTCCACGCTAGCGCGTCCTCGTCCACGCGCATCGGGATGGTCCGCCCGTTTTGCGTGGCCTCGATAGTAATCGTTTCGTCCCTCGGTCCGCCGCTCTGCCGCGCGTCGCCCGGCGCGGTGCGGCCCGAGCCCTGCGGGGCGCGCCGGCGCATGACCACGCGCAGCTCTCCGTACATGGGCGGTTCGATATCGGCCTCAATCACCCCCGGTCGAGTGGCTTGAAATTGGGCGGGAACCGGCTCGATCGACTTCGGAATCACCACCTCCTCCTGCACTCCGAAGTTGAAGCGCGGTTGGGCGAAGACGCCATAGCCCACCATCGCCATCTCGCCCGGTCCCAGTGTGAGCTTATTTCCACTGAGGCGCGGCGCAAACCCAGCGTCGCGGAACTGCACGCGGCCTGGAGCGCTCGCCGCGGCCTCGGGCATGGTCAGCGTGGCCATTGCCTGGCCCGGATTGACGGCCACGTATATGGCGCCGCGCGCGGTTACGCCCGCAAAGCCGTACGCCTGGTCGCCGTCGGGCGCGCCGCCAAAGCTGTCCATCCCGCCCCGCGCCTCCAGGCCGATAAAGAGCCTCTGCGCGCGCGCCATCCAAAATGCGTCCCCATCCCGGATCAGCTCCAGATCGCCGCGCACCGCATCCACCCGGCCGCCGCGCGCCAGCTCCAACAGCAGTGAGCCCTTCCACGCCCCCCTTCCCCGGTCGCGCGGAAGATCGTGGTCACTGTCGCGCGCAGAATCGGCATTTCCGCCCGCCGCGTTGCCGGCTCGGCCTAGCACCAGGCCCGGCGACTCGATCCGCGCCAGCGGAATCCCCGACCGTTCCAGCCGCCGCACCGCTGCATCGGTCGAAATGTCGAGCGACCTCTGGAGGCTCACCTCCGGCGCATCGGCGGTTGGCGCCGGTCCGGTTGAAACCAGGTCGAAGACGCCAAGCCCGCCCAGGGCAGCCAGCCCCCCCGTCATCCCAGGTTCCTTGCTCCCGCTGGCGCCCAGCCCCGGCTTCTCCACCACCAGCAGCACCGCCGCCGGATTCCTTTTCCGAAATTCCTCAAGCGCCTTCCCTAGCGCCGCGGCGTTGCGCACCCTGATTTCTTCCCTGCTCAGCGTCGCCGCCCCCTCGGTTGTGACCGCCGCCAGGTCCACCAAACCCAATCCGAAGATGCGCACACCGCGGTCATACCACTGCTGCAGCACCGCCATGAAATCCGTCAGGAATCCACCCTCGAACATCGACATGGCGCGGCCGTCGCTCTCCAGCGAATCTTTCCACGCCGTCGCCGCGCTCATCCCGTCCAGCGTGTTGGTCGCAAACCAAAGCCCCGGCGGAATGCCGTGGGCGCGGCACTGCTGGATCCACGTCTCCGGTCCTTTGGGCCATGCCTCCGCGCGCCACACGCGGTAACCGCCATCCGGCGCAAACCACTGCCCATCCATCATGAAGCCGTCCCAGCGCACCCCGACCCGCTCGAGCCTCACCGCCTCGGCTAGCTCACGCATGGCTTCCTCATTATTTGCGAGAGCATCGGCGGAATGCCCATCCGGGGCCGCGCCGCTGTCATAGACAAAGATCGGGGCCTTCAACGCCGGCCCCGGCGGCGTGGCTTGCGCCCGCGCGCCCGAAACCCAAGCTGCGCACTCTGCTACGCCCAGAAGCGCCAGCTTTCCACTCCATCCGAGCGCGCGCAGCCGCCGGATCATGAGAAACCCTCCGGGAAGAGTCACAGGGCCGGAGGCGGCTTGCCAAAGAGGCATTCTTGAGCCGTCGCGGTCACCGCCTTCGCGTACTCACCGTATTCGCGTTCCATGTTTGATGATATCGGCCCAATTTTTGTCTACGTGTCCTGACCTCTTTTCCATCAACGCGCCGCCTTCGTTTCACACTTCTCCGGCTCTGCGCCGCATCCATGGGGACCTAATTTACCGAAGCCAAACCAACCCCGCGCGCCGGCCGCTTGCGCCAAGCTATGGGAACCGCCTTTGGCGGCTGTCATGCCGCCTGCAACTCCAGAATGATGGCTGCGCCACGGGGCTCGAAGTTCACGGCTGAGGCGCGGCCGTTGTTGTCACGCAAAATGGTTGCGCACAGGCTCAAACCCATGCTCGACCCTCGGCCGTCCTGCGGGAACAGGTAGGGATCGAAAGCGCGCTCCGGATTGAGGAATCCAGGGCCCGAGTGCGCCACCAGGATCTGCACCAGGCTGTCTTCGCATGCGGCTTCCAGGCGGATCGTTTTGGGCACGTCCGGCGCCGCGGCAGGGCTCTCCACTGCCTCGATGGCGAACTGCAGGCATTGCCGCACGGCCTGCCGCAACTGCTGCGCGCTGCACAGCACCCTCGGCAGCGCCGGAGCAATGTTCAACCGGAACTCGATGGAACGTTGCAGAAACTCCGCGCGGTGCAACTCCTCCAAATCCGCCAGCAACTCTGTAACCGAGACCGCAGCCAGTTCGTCGCTGTTGGGCCGGGCAATGCGCGACAGGCTCTCCAGCGTGGACCGCATGTGCCGTGCTTCGATCAGAATTGACTCCACGCCCTTGCGATCCTGAGGATCGAGCGTGGCGGTTTCGTCCAGCAACGAGGCATAGCCCAGAATCACGGTCAGCGGATTGTTCAACTGCTGCGTCACACTGGCCGCCAATTGGCCCAGATGGCCGAACTTCTCTGAATCAACCAGCTTCTCGAACAGCATTGTCTGGCTGCGGGTGGCCTGCAGCCGCGCTGTCAGCATCTCAATCGGCAACACGTCGTCGGGGCGCAGCGGTTCTTCACCGCGCCCCGTCCGCATCGCCCGCATTCCAGCCAGCAGCAGCGCGCCCTCGTTCTCCGCGCGGTTGATCATAGGCACGGCAAACACCGATGTCAGTCCCAGGTGCTTTAGATCGTCGCCGGGCCGCAGCCAGGGGGTCAGATCCAGGCGCACGGTCTGGCTCTGCTCCACGGCCGGCGGCGCAAGAAGCGGCGTTAGGAATCCCGTCGCCGGAATCCGGCCGGCCAGTTCGTCGAGCGCCTTGGCGGTGGCCGCGCCCATCCCCGCAAACCCCGCCACGCGGTACCGGCCCGCGCCGTGCAACAACAACGCCGCCTGACTGAAACGGCTGTGTGTCACCACCGTTTCGCAAATCTCCGCTCCCTGCCGGTCAAAGTCCTCCACCCTTCGCCTGGGCAGTATCAGCTTCGCATAGGCTTCGAGTTCCCGGCGCGCCCGCCGCTCGCGTTCACTGGCCGCCTTGTTCAGGGCCAGTTCGTCTTCAAGCGCCAGCAAGATCATGCCCATCGCCGCAACCACTTTGCCCATCACGATGATCCGCAACAACGACACGTCGAGCGGCGCATCGCGCACGATCGAGGGAACCATCTGCAATGCGGAAAGCGACCAGGCCAGGAAACCCATTATGCTCAACGCCACGCCGGGAGAAAATCGCCGGAAAACGAAACTCAGGATCAGCGCGGTCATCACCAGGTTGGCGCTCTCAACGAAATTGAGCGCTCGCGCCGGGCCAAGCTCAAAAAAGACCCAGAAGGCCACGCCGCCCAACGCGGCGCTGAAGGAAAAACCCAGCCCTCGCGGCAAGGATCGCTTGACCAAGCCCCATAACAACGCGGCGGCAAAGCTGATCGAGCCTAGCCCGAACAAGAGCAGAAACCATCCTCCATGGGGAGTGACGCCGCCAAAGACGCCGTACAGGAGTATCGAATAGATAACCAGCGGAACCGTGTACGGAATCACGTAGAGCACGTGCAGCCGACCCAGGCGAAAGACCACCGGCGACAACGAGCCCAGAAACAGGGCGGAGCTGATTTGAAACGACGCCTCGCCGGCGGCTTGCACCCACGGGTGCATTCCCGCCGAAAAGACCTGCGGACTCACGGTATAGAGCAAGACCATCGCCGCAATGGCGAAGAAAAAGCCCAGGAACCACAGCAGGGTGCGGGCGTCGCGAAAGCGCAGGTAGAGATACCCGAAGGCCGGCAAAAGAAGCGCGGTCAGCACCAGCGCGGGCTCGTGATAATAATCGGGCATGGAGGTTATCAATTTCCCTCCCTGGCCCGCGGCGGCGAACCAAGGTCACGATTTCCGCCCGCGGAGGCCAGGTTTGGCTGCGCGACAACAGCATACAGGCCCCGGTAGGTCCTATGCTCTCCCTGCCGAGGCAAATTCTTCCGAACTGCGGTGCTCTGACGTGTCAGACATCCTATCCCCTGCGTCTAAAGTTCCAGAGGGGTATGATCTTCTAATGGGTCATTCCTCCGGCCCTTCCCCAAGGTACGAATTCCGAAAGGAGTGAAACCCGTGGCCATGCGATGCCAAGCTGTGCGATGGTGGATCCTTTTGTTTGTGGCAGTTGCCTGCGCGCTGCCCGCTTCAGCACAGGACAAGAATACCTTCACGCCCATGCCGCTCGACTCGGGTTTCGGGCCCATGCAGCTCACCCCGCCTTCCATTCCGGTTGACCAGATTATCAACCAGTTTGCCGCCAAGGAAACGGAATACCAGCAGGCCCTCGACCACTATACCTACCGCCGCACCGCCAGCGTCGAGACCATCGACGACGACACGAATAAAGTCGACGGCCAGTGGTACGAGGTGGACGATGTCATCTTCAGCCCTAATGGCGCGCGCCTCGATAAAGTCGTCTATGCGCCCCCCAACTCCCTCACCCGCATTATCATGATGCCCTCTGACTTACAGGACATTGAGCACAATTACCAATTCGTCCTCACCCCGGAGAATCTTTCCCAATACGACGTCAAATACATCGGCCGGCAGCAAATCGACCAGGTTGACTGCTACGTTTTCGACGTCACCCCCAAAATTATCGACAAGAAAAATCGCCGTTTCCTGGGTCGCGTATGGGTGGACGCACAAGGGCTGCTGATCGTTGTCACCGACGGGCGCATGGTTCCCGATGACACCAAGCGCGGAGGCTCCGACCTGCACCCGCCTTTCATTACCTGGCGGCAACAGATCGACGGCCACTACTGGTTCCCTGTCTACACCAAGGGCGAAGGCATTCTCCACTTCGCCGGCGGCAACGGCTACATGGACCAGGACGTCCATATCCGCGAAACCGTGAAATATGCCGAATATAAGCGCTTCGGATCGACCACCACCATCCTCTACAACGGCCAGGACATCACCCAGAACGGCCAGCAGCCCAACGGGCAGAGCAAGCCCCGATAATCGGCCACGCGCTTACGGGTTCTTGCTCAGTCGCCGGTAATAGTCGGCCACCGATTCCTGATACCCGGCGGGAACTGTGTACGGCTTCCCGGTCCGTGCGTCGGTCGCGGCGTTGTCGTGCTGTAGCTGAAGCTCCAGCTGGTCCACCGATCCGAGCAACTCCCGGTGCATTTGTTCCACCATCGCCGGGTTGCCGGGAAAACGGCTGGGATCCAGCCGCTGCATTTGCCGCTCCATCTCCTCAACCTGTTTCGCGGCCTGCGGGTCGTCCTGCACCATTTGCCGTAACTGGTTCAGTTCGCGCATTCCCTGGTCGATGAAGCGCTCCGAGTCGGCGGGATTGCCCGAGGCGTCGGTAGGCACGCCCTGCTGCTGTCCCCGTGCGCGAGGAGTGTTGTTGCCCGTATCGAAGTTTCCCCACAGCGTGCCGTCCACTGCGCCGCCGCCCGCGCGCGTATCGCCGCTCATGCCGTTGCGCACGTCGCCTCGCGCGCCGCCACGCGTCCAATTGCCTAAATCCCCGCCGGCCTGCGCGCCGCCGCCCCGGTTCGCGCCCTGATTTGCGCCCTGATTTGCGCCTTGATTTGAGCCCTGATTTGAGCCCTGGTTCGAACCTTGGTTCGAGCCCTGCCCCGGCCGCCCTAACGGCTGCGGATTCATCGCCCATCCCTGCTGCTGGCCGTTCTGCCCATTCTGGCCTGGCTGCCCTCCATTCCGGCTTAACCGTCCGTCATTGCTCGCCTGTCGGCCATTCTGCCCGTTGCGGTTTTGCCCGTTCTGCCCTGGCTGCCCGTTGTTCCCTCCCTGCGCGCGCGCCATGGCTTCGAGTTCGTTACGCAATCTTTCCACCTGGTTGAGAGCCGCGCTCTCGCTTCCCTGCTGCCCCGCGCCTTGCTGTCCCGGCTTGGCTTGGGCCATCGCGCTATCCGCTTGCTGCAACTCCTGCGACAGCTTTTGCAGCCCTTGCGCAATCTGCCCCTCCGTTCCGTTCGAGTTGGGGTTGATCCCGCTCCGCAGCCAATCCGCGGTTCGTTGCACATAGTTGTCCAGGTCGGATTCGTCCATCTCCGACAAAGCGTCGCGCAGTTTTTCCGCCACCCCCGGCTGGTCGGGAGCCATCTCCCG
>JASHTU010000588.1 GCA_030040395.1 Acidobacteriaceae bacterium | reverse complement strand
GGGCTACGACCCCGGAGTGGACGGTGGTGACTTGCATAATCTGCTCAGAGGGAACCCAGATCATGGCGACCGAAAACAACAAAGCCATCGATCCGGCGTCGCAGAGGCGTTCGACGACGTAGACGGCAAGCTGGGTGCTGAGCGGAAGCCCGGTTTTCCTGGCGACGAGATAGGGGCGGACGGGATCGGCGACCCTGCCGATGAGCGCGATGGCGGTGAAGCCCATGACCTGCGTGCCGAAAAGAGAAAAGAGAGGCACGCGCAGGTGATGCCGGATGAGCACGGCCCAGCGCACGGAGCGAAAGAGAAAGGCCGCATAAATGCAGCCGGTGGCGAGGACAATCAATCGCCAGTCGGCTTGCGCCACCTGGGCGCGGAAAAGGCCAAAATCGAAGTGAATGCGGTGGCGCGCCCACACCACCAGGCCGGCAAGGGCCGCAACCACCACCAAGCCTACAATCCACTGCTGCTTCTTCAAGCTTTCTCCATGGCGCGGTCCAGGGATAAGTCGGCCGTGGATGAGCGCCAGGCCGGCGCGGTCCCACGGCTACATTGCCAGTCTAAACTGCGGCGGGAGTGTGCGAGTGCAGCTTGCCCCGGGGCGTGGAGGAAATCGGAAGCCCCCAAACCGGGCCCATGGACCAGAACCCGGAATGAGGAGCCTGAAGAAGCCGCGCCCGATCGAACTCTTGCGGACCGCGATCTACTGCAAGTTCGCCATCAGGCTGTCGAGGGCCGACTTGGGCGGCCGCGTGAGCGACTCGGGCAGCGTGGCCAGCGGCTCGTCGACCAGGTTCAGCAGGTCAGTGAAGGTGGGTTGCTGGGTGTCGATGTAGAAGACGCCGGTGAGGATTTCATCCCGCTGGTGGGCTTCCATGAGGGTGCGCACCGCGTTGGCCTTGTCCGTGGGGTCGTAGTCCTCGTGCAGCTTGCGGAGGCGAAGGCTGGAGCCGTCGTGCATCTCGACGTCGTAGACCTGGCCGGAGTCGTAATCGACTTCGATATCTTCGAAGCTGGCGATGAAGCCGATTTCGTTGATGGGCTCATCGTTCTCCTGCATAAATTTGTAGCTCTTGGTCGAGCCCTCGTGGTCGTTGAAGGTGACGCAGGGGCTGATGACGTCGAGCATGACGGTGCCGCGATGAGCGATGGCGGCCTTGAGCATGGAGAGCAACTGTTTTTTGTCGCCGGAGAAGGAACGGCCGACAAACGTGGCGCCTAACTGGATGGCCATGGCGCAGGTGTCGATGGGGGGCAGTTCGTTAATGACCCCGGTCTTGAGTTTGGAGCCGATGTCGGCGGTAGCCGAGAACTGTCCCTTGGTGAGGCCGTAGACGCCGTTGTCTTCAATGATGTAGATCATGGAGAGGTTGCGGCGCAGGAGATGAACGAACTGGCCGATGCCGATCGAAGCCGTGTCACCGTCGCCGGAGACGCCAAGAGCGACCATGGTGCGGTTGGCGAGGACGGCTCCGGTGGTGACCGAGGGCATGCGGCCGTGAACGGCGTTAAAGGCATGCGCGCGGTTCATGAAATAAGCCGGGCTTTTGGACGAGCAGCCGATCCCGCTCATTTTCAAGACGCGCTCCGGCTCAACACCCATTTCAAACATGGCGTCGATGATGCGCTCGGAGATGGCGTTGTGGCCGCAACCGGCGCAGAGTGTGGATTTGCCGCCGCGATATTCAACGACCGGAAGACCGATGCGATTGACTTTAGGGTTAGGGGTTGCGGTCGCCATTTTTACAGGCCCTCCTTGGTCGCGAACTCTTCGGTGATGGTGCGCGCATCGATGGGCAATCCGTTGTAGTGCAGGATGCTGCGCAGTTTGGCCACCTGGTCGGTGGGCAGGTCGAGCTTGAGAAGGCTGGCGAGTTGGGCGTCGCGGTTCTGCTCGACCACGTAGACGCGCTCATGCGACGCCACAAAGTCGTGAATCTCGTGCGCGAACGGGTAAGCGCGGATGCGCATATAATCGACGGTCTTACCGTAGTCCTGTTTCAGCTCGTCGAGGCATTCGCGGAGGGCAAAATCGGTGGTTCCGAAGGCCAGGAAGCCAACGTTCGAGGCTCCATCGCGGACGGTGACGGGCGCGGGAACGAGGGTGCGCGCGTTTTCGAACTTGCGCACCAGACGATCCATCACGGCCTGATACTCATCCGGTTTTTCGGTGTAGCCCGCGGTCTCGTTGTGTCCGGAGCCGCGGGTGAAGTAGGCGGCCTTGGGATGGAGGGTTCCGGGCAGGGTGCGCCAGCCGATGGCGTCGCCGTCCACATCGCGATAACGGGCAAAGCCGCCCAGGCGTTCAATATCCTCGGCGGTAAGCACCTTGCCGCGATCGAGGGGCTTATCGGGATAATTGAAGGGATCGGACATCCAGTTGTTCATGCCCAAGTCGAGGTCGCTGAGGACAAAGACGGGGGTTTGTAGCCGCTCGGCGAGATCGAAGGCGGAATAACCGAAATCGAAACACTCCTTTACCGAGCCGGGGAGCAGGACAACGTGCCTGGTGTCGCCGTGAGAGAGAAAAGCCACGGAGAGCAGGTCGGCCTGCTGGGTGCGCGTGGGCATGCCGGTGGAGGGGCCGGTGCGCTGGACGTCGAAGATGACGCCGGGAATCTCGGCGTAGTAACCCAAGCCGGCGAACTCGGCCATCAGCGAGATGCCGGGACCGGAGGTGGAAGTCATGGCGCGCGCGCCCGCCCATCCAGCGCCCAGCACCATGCCGATGGCGGCCAACTCATCTTCGGCCTGCACCACCGCAAAGGTCGCCTTGCCTTCAGGAGTGACGCGGAATTTTTTGAGCAGGTCGGTGGTGGCCTCAATGAGCGACGTGGAGGGGGTGATGGGGTACCAGGCGACCACAGTCGCGCCGGCAAACACCGCGCCCATGCCACAGGCGGCATTGCCGTCGATGACAATTTTGCCCGCCGTCTGGTTCATGGCCTGGACGAAGAACGGATCTTGCTTGGTAAAGGTGGTCTGGGCATAGTCGAAGCCGGCCTTGACCGCGCCGAAATTGAGATCGAAGACCTTCTGCTTTTTGGCGAACTGCTTTTTCACGCCCTTTTCCACGACGTCGAGATCGATCTCGAGCAGTTGCGCCACCACGCCCACGTAAACCATATTCTTGACCAGCTTACGCAGCTTGGCTTCAGGGCAAACCGCAGCCGTGATCTTGTCGAAGGGGACGGGGTAGGAGACTACGTCGCTCCGATACTGCTTGAGGTTCAGGTTCTCTTCGTAGATGGCAACGCCGCCCGGAGGCAGCGCCATCATGTCTTCGCGGGCGGTCTCAGGATTGAGCGCCACCAGCACCTCCGAATCGCGTTTGCGGGCCACGTACCCGTCTTTGCTGGCGCGAATGGTGTACCAGGTGGGCAATCCGGCGATGTTCGAGGGAAAGAGGTTTTTCCCGCTGACGGGAACTCCCATTCCGAAGATGCTCTTCAGCAGCACGCTATTGGCGGATTGCGAGCCGGAACCGTTGACCGTTGCTACGATGATGCTGAAGTCGTTGACGACGCGCTGGCGCGCGGTAAGGGCGCCCTGTTCTTGACCCAGGGCCAGGTCTCCTGTCGCCATGTGGCGGGATTCCCTTCAGAGAGATTCAAAAGAAGCGTCTGATCCGCTCTACCTGTGATTATAGTCACTTGAAAGGCGCCTCGTCTCACACGGTGAGGGGAAGATTACCGCTTTGATTCCCGGAGACGGAACGCTCCGATCTGAGATAGCGCGATTCGAGGCAAGTCCCTCATTTTCATGCGATCAGCGGATTCTTGACTGGCTCAGCCGCTATAGACAGCCAGAGCGGACCGGGCCGAGTCGCGGCGCCAGCGGAAGATCAGGGTGACGGCGATGACAATGAGCGCCAAAGTGAGGCCGATCCATAAACCGTAGATTCCCCAGCCGAGCCAGAAACACAAGGCAAGACCCAAGGGCAGGCCCAGGACCCAATACCCCACCAGATTGGCGAGCATGGGAATCCGTGTTTCTCCCAGGCCGCGAAGGGCTCCGGTGGAAACGGTCTGGATGCCGTCGAAGATCTGAAAGGCCGCCGCGATCCACAGCAGGCGCGGGCCGACGGCAAGCACTCGCGGATCGCGGGTGTAAAGGGCAATGAGGGGGACGGGAGCGAGCAGGAAGGCGACTGCCGC
>JASHTU010000587.1 GCA_030040395.1 Acidobacteriaceae bacterium | reverse complement strand
GAGACCCGGGTGCGGCTGTTTCACTCGGCGCTCGAATTGATTGCCGAGCGGGGACTGCCGAACGTGACCGTGGAGGACATTACCGAGGCCGCGGATGTGGGCAAGGGAACTTTCTTCAATTACTTTGCCAGCAAAGACCACGTGCTCGGCGTGATGGCCGAGATTCAACTCGGCAAGGTGAGGGAAGCGGCGGAACTGGCCGCGGACGGAAAGGAGGCGATCCGTTTGGTGTTGCGCCGGCTGATGGGCCGGCTGGCGGAGGAGCCGGGACGGAGCCCCAGACTGGCGCGGGCGTTTCTTTCGTCGTTTCTGGCCAGCGAGGGAGTGCGCGAAATTCTGAAACAACATTTGCGGGAGGGCCGTAAAACAATTGCGGAGATGGTTGCGGTGGGCCAGGAGCGGGGCGAGATCGCCGCGCGGCTGAAGAAGGACAAGATCGCGGCGCAATTCCTGGGGACGGTGATGGGCACGGTTTTATTGTGGTCGCTGCACGAGAAGCCGGGCCTCAACGCCTGGATGGGGGACAGCTTTCAACACTTCTGGAGGTCGATCGCCGCCCCCGTGAACGGACACAGAGCATGAGACACGCATGGGGCAAGGCGATTTTGGTTTGGCCGGCGGCCTTCATCGTGGCCTCGATCGCGGCTGCGATTCCGGCCGCGCGGGCGGCGGCCCAAGAGGCGGCGCCGTATCGGTTGACGCTTGAGGACGCTATTCACAAGGCCCTGCAGGCCAATCTCAATGTGCTTGTGGCTGGGACAGAGGTGGGTGAAGACGAAGGCGCGCGCACGCGGAGTGTGGCGGCGCTGCTGCCGCGCGTGAATGCGGAGACCTACGCCAATGTGCAGAATCGCAACCTGCGCGCGTTCGGCATTTCGTTTCCCGGTCTTCCCAGCGTCGTAGGGCCGTTTTCGAATTACGACTTCCGCATTTATGCGCAGCAGAACGTCCTGGACCTCCAGAGCTATCGCGCGTTGAAGGCCAGCGAGAGCGCGCTCGAGGCGGGGAGGATGAGCGAGCAGGACGCGCGCGACCTGATTGTGCGCGTGATTGCCGGGCTTTACCTGAATGCGCAGTCAGCGGCGGCGCGCGCGGATGCGGCGGAGGCGAGGGTGACGGATTCGACCACCCTGTTGAAGCTGGCCCAGGACAAGCACGGCGCGGGCACGGCGACGGGCGTGGATGTGCTGCGCGCGGAAGTGCAGCTTGCGAATGATCGACAGGCGCTGCTCGAGGCCGAGAACACATATAAGCAAACCCTGCTCGTGCTGGCGCGGAACCTCGGCATGAGGCCGGGCGCGCCGCTGGCGTTGTCGGAGCCGCTACGCTACCAGCCGCTGGCGCCGGAACCACCGGATGCTTTGTTGCCGGGAGCGCTGGCGACGCGCGCCGATTATCGCGCCCTGGCCAGCCAGCGCGACAGCCTGGTGGAGCAACAACGCGCCAACCGCGCCCGCTTTTATCCCAAGCTGAGCGTGAGCGGAAACATTGGCGAACTGGGGCGGAGCATCGGCGGCGTGGAAACCACGGGACTGATCCAGGGCCAAATCGATTTCACGATCTTCGATCGCGACCGGGAGGGAGAAGCGCAGCAACTGGCGAACCGGGTGAAGCGCATCGACGACCAGATTGCCGATTTGCGCCGTGGCGTGGAGGAAGACATTCGCGAGGCGCTGTTGAATCTGGATTCGGCGGGGCAACAAGTGAGCGTGGCCGGCGACGGCCAGGAACTGGCCGAGCGGGAACTGAAACTGGCGCAGGACCGGTTCCAGGCCGGCATGGCGAACAATGTCGAGGTGGTGACGGCGCAGGATGAGCTGGCGCGCGCCGAGGAGAATTACATCCTGGCGGTTTCGAGCCATGTGGACGCGAAGTACGCGCTGGCGCGCGCTTTGGGCGATACGGAAAGGAACATTCTCGAGTTTACGGGCCATCCGTAGCAAGGACGGCGGGAATTCCAGGCAAAGGGGTTTTCCGCTTGCGAGGTTTTGGGGTATGAAGCGCTTGATTGCTGTTGTCGTTCTTGTGGCCGCAGCGGCGGCCGCCGGCGTGTATTTCTATCCGCAGCTCAAGAAGAAGCCGGCGCCGGCGAATGAGATCACGCTCTCCGGCAATATTGAGGCGCATGAGAGCCTGGTGAGCTTCAAGGTGGAGGGACGCATCGACGAGCTGCCCGTGGAGGAGGGCGAAGAAGTGGAACAGGGCGCGCTGCTGGCGCGGCTCGAAGACGCCGATTACCGGCAGAAAGTGCAGATTGACCAGGCGGCGGTGGAAGTGCGCCAGTCGGACCTGGCGCTGACACTGGCCGGCACGCGCGAGCAGGAGATCAAGGCCTCGCAGCAGGCGATGATCGACGCGCAAGCCGATTTGGCGGAGAAGAAACTGGACAACGATCGCGATCAAATCCTTTTTGGCAAAGACGAGATTTCCGCCCAGGACCGCGACCTGGCGGCGACGGCGCTGAAACGGGCAACGGCGGCATACGAGGCGGCGCAACAGCGCTACAACGAAGCCGTGGAGGGCAGCCGCAAGGAGGACATCGCCATCGCCCGCGCCAATCTTGCCGAAGCCGCTGCCGACCTGGGGCTTTCGCGCATCGACGAGAGCTACACCGCCCTGCGCGCTCCGGTGAGCGGCGTAATCACGGTGCGCCAGGCGGAGTTGGGCGAAGTGGTGGCGCCGGGATCGCCGGTGGTGACGCTGGCCGACCTCGATCACATATGGTTGCGCGCCTACCTTGCCGAAACCGACCTGGGGTGCATCCGATGGGGTCAAGATGCGGCTATCACGACCGACACCTACCCGGGCAAGCAGTATCGCGGGCGCATTTCGTTTATTTCTTCGAGTGCGGAGTTTACGCCCAAGAGCGTAGAGACCTACAAGGAGCGCGTGACGCTGGTGTACCGCATCAAGATCGACATCGACAATCGCAATCACGAATTGAAACCCGGGATGCCGGCCGACGCCCACGTGCAGCTGGGCGCGATTGCCTCGCGGGCCTCGAACGCGATGCCGGTGAACCGATGACAGAGCCGATGCGAAACGGGCAGGAATCCGCCATTGTGGTCGTGGGGCTTACGAAGAGTTTTCCCGGCGTGCGGGCCGTGGATGGCTTGAGCTTTGAGGTGCGTGGCGGGGAAATTTTCGGCCTCGTGGGGCCCGACGGGGCGGGGAAGACGACCACGCTGCGCATGCTGGCGGGAATTATGAAGGCCGACGCGGGCGACGCATGGGTAGCCGGTTGCGACGTGGTGCGGGATCCCGAAGGGGCAAAGCACGCGCTGAGCTACATGCCGCAGCGCTTCGGGTTATATGACGACCTGACTGTGGACGAAAACATCCGCTTCTACGCCGATCTTTTCGGCGTGGACGGCGGCGAGCGCCAAGCGCGGTCAACGCAGTTGTTAAAGGCGGCGGCCATGAGCGAGTTCCGCGGGCGCATGGCGAGCAAACTTTCGGGCGGCATGAAGCAGAAGCTGGGCCTGGTGTGCGCGCTCATTCACCGGCCCAGAGTGATATTGCTCGATGAGCCGACGACCGGAGTCGATCCCGTTTCGCGCCGCGATTTCTGGCGCATCTTATACGAGCTGGTGGCGGAGGGCGTCACCATTCTGACTTCGACAGCCTATCTCGATGAGGCGGAGCGCTGCCATCGCGTGGCGCTGGTGCATCAGGGCAGGCTGCTGTTCTGCGACACGCCGGCCAACTTGAAAGCGAAGCTGAGCAAAGACGTGCTTTCAGTGACGTCGGGCGAGCCGCGCAGCGTGCGCAGCCAGCTCGAGGGCGCGGAGGGAATCTCGAGCCTGGTGCTGACAGGCGATGGCGTCCACGTGGTGGTGGACGATGCGGCGCGGCGCATTCCCGAGTTGGAGACGCGGCTGAAGAGCGCGGGCGTACCTTTCGATGCGGTGCAGCGTGTAGCGCCCACCATCGAGGACCTGTTTGTGGATGCGGTTGCGGGGGGAGCAGCGGGCAATGCCTGAGCAAGCCAGTTCGGTGGTGGTGGAGAACCTGGTGAAACGCTTCGGCGATTTTGTGGCCGTGGACCGCATTCAGCTGGAAGTACGCAAGGGCGAAGTCTTCGGCTTTCTGGGACCGAACGGAGCCGGCAAATCGACGACCATTCGCATGTTGTGCGGCCTGCTGAAACCGAGCGCCGGCCGCGCCGTTGTGGCCGGCTACGATGTGGCCCGCAGTCCCGAGGCGGTGCGCCAGAACATCGGCTACATGTCGCAGAAGTTTTCGCTCTACAACGATCTCAAGGTGATCGAAAACCTGCGTCTGTTCGCGGGTCTTTACAGCGTGCCCGCGCGAGAATTGCCAAGCCGCATTGCGTGGGCGTTGGAGATGGCCAATCTCAAGGGCCGGGAAAACCTGATCACGCGCACGCTGCCGGGGGGATGGAAGCAACGTCTGGCGCTGGGTTGCGCGGTGCTGCACCGGCCGCCGATTATTTTTCTCGATGAGCCGACATCGGGCGTCGACCCCATTTCGCGCCGCCAGTTTTGGGACCTGATTCACCACATGGCCGAGCAAGGCGTGACCGTGTTCGTGACCACGCATTACATGGAAGAGGCGGAGTACTGCAACCGGCTGGCGCTTATTTTTCGTGGCAGGATCGTGGCGCTGGGCACGCCGGCGGAGCTGAAACGCGACTCGATGCGCGGCGAGCTATTGCTCGTCGAATGCGAGTCTCTGGGCGCGGCGGTCGAGGCTTTGCAGTCGGCGCCGCAGGTGACGGACGCGGCGGTTTTCGGCAACGCGCTGCACCTGGTTGTGCCGGATGCGGCTGCGGCCGGGCCCCGGGTGCGACAATATCTCGCCGAGCGCGGCATCGCCGTGGGCAGGATTGAGAAGATCCGGGCCACGCTCGAGGACGTTTTTGTCTCCGTGACTACGGCGCGCGACGAGGAGGCGTTTGAGGCATGAGTTTGACCCGCCTGCTCGCGGTGGCTAGAAAAGAGATGATTCACATTCGGCGCGACGCGCGCAGCCTGATGATTGTGGTCGTGATGCCGGTGGTGCTCATGCTGCTCTTCGGCTACGGCGTGAGCCTCGATCTCAAAGGGCTGCCCATTTTTGTCTACGACCAGGAAGGCAGCCAGCAAAGCCAGGACCTGCTGAAGCGCTTCGAGGCGAGCGAATATTTTCACGTCGCACGGGTGGTGACGAGCTACGCCGCGATTGGCAGGGCGCTCGACGATGGGCGCGCCAAGATGGGGCTAGTGATTCCGTGGGATTTCTCAGACCGGCTCATGCAAGGCGGGCCGGTGGAAGTGCAGGCGCTGGTGGACGGAACCGACGATAACACCGCGAATGTGTTGATCGGTTATGCGCAGGCGGTGGTCCAGGGTTATTCGTCCCAGGTGCAGCTCGACTGGCTGCGCGAGCACGGGCAAGCCATGCAGCCCGCGCCAGTGAGCGTCGAGACGCGGACCTGGTACAACGAGGATCTGGAAAGCAGCGCATTCATCGTTCCCGGGGTGCTGGCGCTGGTGATGAGCGTGATCGGCGCGTTTCTTACTTCGCTCACCATCTCGCGCGAGTGGGAGCGCGGCTCGATGGAGCAGTTGATCTCGACTCCGGTGAGTGCGATGGAGATCATGCTGGGCAAGCTGGCGCCGTATTTCGTTCTCGGCGTCTTCGATGTGGCGGTGTGCGCGGCGATCGCCATTGCCTGGTTCCATGTGCCGTTTCGCGGCTCGTATCTTACGCTGGCCACCAGCTCGGCGTTGTTCATGATCGTGGTGCTCTCGCTGGGGTTTTTCGTCTCCGTGATTGCGAAAAGCCAGTTTGCCGCCAGCCAGATCGCTCTGATCATCACGTTTCTTCCCGCGTTTCTGCTGTCGGGATTCCTGTTCGCCATCGAGCAGATGCCGGTGGTTCTGCAGTGGATTACGCGCATCATTCCCGCGCGGTATTACGTGTCGGTGCTGAAGAAGATTTTTTTGAAAGGGACAGCGACGGGGATGCTGGGCGCCGATTTGGTTCCGCTGGCGGTGTTTGCGGTGGTGCTGGCGGCCGTAGCCACCCGTTCGTTCCACAAGCGGCTGGATTAGGGGTGAAGAGCGATGTGGACGCGGCTGAAGCAGATGCTGATCAAGGAGTTCATCCAGGTGCTCCGCGACAAGCGTACACGGATCATCCTGATTGCGCCGCCGATTGTGCAGATGCTGGTCTTCGGGTACGCGGCGACCTTCGAGATTCATCATGTGTCGACGGCGGTGCTGGATCTCGACCAAAGCCAGCAAAGCCGGGAGCTGATCTCGCGCTTCACCTCGAGCCCTTACTTCGACGTGCGGGCGCAGGTTACGGATGGACGCGCGTTGCACGCCCTGATCGATGGCGGGGACGCAACCGTGGGGTTGGAGATTGACGCCGGTTTTGCGCAAAAGCTAAACGGCGGCCGGAGTGCGCCCCTGCAGGTGATTGTGGACGCGACCAACTCGAACACGGCGCTGATTGCTTCGAGCTACGTGACCCAGATTGCGCAGGGTTTTGCGCGAGAGGCGGAGCAGGAACGCATGGGAATGATCGCGCCGCAGCTCATCGAACAGATGCCGACGGTGGAGCTCGAAGAGCGGCCGTGGTACAACGTGAACCTGAGCAGCCGGTGGTTCTTTGTGCCGGGCGTCATCGGGAGCCTGACCCTGGTGCTGGTGATTACGCTGACGGCGTTTGCGGTGGTGCGCGAGCGGGAGATCGGAACGCTGGAGCAGATCATGGTGACGCCGATCCGGCCGGTGGAGTTTATTCTTGGCAAGACCCTGCCGTTTTTCCTCATCGGGCTCTTCGACGTTTCGCTCATCGCCGCGGTGGGCACGTTCTGGTTTCAAGTTCCGTTTCGCGGGCACATTGCGGTGTTGTTTACGGGTGCGGTGCTGTTCCTGGTTTGCATGCTGGGCGTAGGGCTGCTGATTTCGACGGTTTCTTCGACGCAGCAGCAGGCGATGGTGACGG
>JASHTU010000586.1 GCA_030040395.1 Acidobacteriaceae bacterium | reverse complement strand
CGCTGGGTGCGCGGCGACTGGCAGATCGCGCAGTGGATATTCTCCCGCGTGCCCGAAGAGTCAGGCCGCTGGGGCCGCAACCCCATTTCCGATATTTCCCGGTGGAAGATCGTCGACAATCTGCGCCGCTCCCTCATCGACCCGGCGCTGTTCATTCTCTTCATCGCCGGTTGGCTGGGATTGCCGGGCGGCCCGTTGTACTGGACCATTGCTCCCCTGCTGCTGCTGTTCTTCCCCACCCTGGTGCAATTCGCGTTCGCGCTTGGCCGCGCCTTCGCCAGCGGGCAAAAGGGCCGCACTGCCGAGGCTTTCTCCGGCTTTGGTCACGGGCTCTTGATTACGCTGCTGCACCTCATCCTGCTTCCCCACCAAACGATGCTCGCCATCGACGCCATCGTGCGCTCGATGGTGCGGCGGTTCATCACCGGCGAGCGGCTGCTCCAATGGGAAACCGCGGCGCAGTCTGAAGCCCAGCGCGCCACCCGCACCCCCGTCGACCGCTATCTGGCCATTATGCCGATGATCGTCGTGGCGTTGGGCTTGGTCATCTGGTCCATCGCTCGCAGCGGCGACGCCATTTTCTTCGCTCTGCCCATTCTGTCCCTGTGGGCCTTCGCCAATCCGGTCACCCTCTGGCTCAACCGGCAGCCGCGCCACCAAAACCACATCGCTCCTCAGGACAGGGACTTTTTGTGCGCGCACGCCTTGCGCATCTGGCGCTACTTCGCCGAGTTCGGCGTGGAGCGCCACAATTTCCTCATCCCTGACAATGTCGACGAAGACGGCTATCGCGAAGCGCCCCGCGTCTCGCCCACGAATATCGGCCTCCTCTTGAATGCTCGCCAGGCTGCCTGCGAACTTGGCTTCCTGACCGCGCCCGAGATGGCCCACCTCAACCGCGCCACGCTGGCCACCATTGCGCGCCTCGAAAAGCATCGCGGCCACCTCTACAACTGGTACGACACGGAAAGTCTGCAGCCGCTAGGCAGTACGCCCTTCGTCTCCTCGGTGGACAGCGGCAACCTGGTAGCCTCGCTCTACACCTTGAACGCCGGCGCGCGCGAAATGGCGCGCAAGCCCCTGCTCACGCCGCAGCTTTTCTCGGGCCTGCGCACGCACTGGCGCCTGCTGTCCAAGCGCGGCAATCTGCCCGCGCCGCTCGCCCGCCTCGCGCCGCCGCGCCAGTCGGCAACGTGCGCCGCGTGGGTGGAATGGCTGCCCGGCGCGCAGACCGCTTTGGCCGCGGCGTGCGCATCCGCTGATACGGGTTCGCGCGAAACGTGGCTGCTCCGCGAGACCGAGCGGCGCGTCGACGCCCTTCTCACACTGGTGCGCGATTATCTGCCCTGGCGGCAACCTGAATTCAAACCGCTGCTCGCGCTGCCCCAGCTTGAGCTCGACCCAAAAGACGAGGCGCTCTCCATCAACGAGGCGTTGCGTTACGCTGAGTCGCTCGAGGCCCGCGTCGACAATGCGCAGCCCGCTTTCGCCCAAAACGCGGAACTTACTGAATTGGCTGCGCGGCTGCGCGCGCAGGCGCCAGCGGCCATCGACAATTTGCGCGCTCTAACCGCAGATTTGCGCAGCCTCCAGGAAGAGACCGAGCAACTGGCCGAGGCCACGGACTTCGCCTTCCTCGTCAACCCCTACCGGCAGATCCTTTCCATTGGCTACGAAAAAGGCGCGCCCCACATTCACGATGCTTGCTACGACATGATCGCTTCCGAAGCCCGCATTGCCACTTTCCTGGCCATCGCCCGCGGCGACCTGCCGTATCAAAGCTGGTACAAGCTCTCCCGCGACCACGCCTACGCTTACCGCCGATTCCTGCTGCTTTCCTGGTCGGGCACCATGTTCGAATACCTGATGCCGGCGCTGTGGATGCGCAGTTATCCCGGCACGCTCATTGCGCGCACCCAGGATGCCGCGGTGTATGTGCAACGCGCCTTTGCCCATGGCCTCGGCACTCCTTGGGGCATCTCCGAGTCGGGCGCGGCGCGCCGCAACGAGGCCGGCGACTACCACTATTTCGCGTACGGCGTGCCCCGCGTTGCGCTGTGGTTCGAAGCCACGGCCGGACCGGTGATTTCGCCCTATTCTTCGTTTCTCGCCCTCGGCGTCGACGCCCCGATGGCGCTTCAGAATCTGCGCCGCATGGATGCCGCCGGCTGGGTGGGCGCATACGGATTTTACGAAGCTGCTGATTATATCCATTCGCGCCGGCCGGTGCTGGCGCGCGAGTGGATGGCGCACCATCTGGGCATGTCGCTGCTTGCCATCACCAACCTGCTGCGCGGCAACGTGGTGCAGCGCTGGTTCCACAGCAATCCGCTCATTCAGGCAGCAGAACTGCTGCTGCACGAGATGCCGGTGAGCCGCGCGATCCTCAAAGCTCGGCTGAGCGAGATTGCCCCAATTCGCGCCGCATGACCGCCGCGACGGATTTCGGGAAGCTCGCGCCGATCTGCGCCGCGCCAATTCCGGACCACGCACCCGGTGGTACACTCAAAACCCGGAAGAGACTCAGCGAGGATGACCGAATGAAGAACCAGCTCATGACGCGGCGCCGCTTCGTCAGCAGCGTGGCCGCCGCTCCCTTTTAGCAATGGACGCGCGCGAGTACGAGCGCGCAGACAAAATGGAACCTTGTCGTCGGCTCCGATCACGCCGGATTTCCGCTCAAAGGACCTCTGATTCAGATTCTCCAATCCTGGGGTCACAGCGTGAAAGACATTGGCGTCTACAGCACGGCTCCGGCCGATTTTCCCGACGTCGCGCAAAAGCTCTCCCACGAAATTCTCTCCGGAAGATGCCAACGCGGCATTATGGTTTGGGGCACCGGGGTCGGCGCCGCGATCGCCGTCAACAAAGTGGCAGGGATGCGCGCGGCTCCCTGTCACGACAACTACTGTGCGCACCAGTGCGTCGAAGACGACAACGTCAACGTCCTCTGCATGGGCGCTTGGATCATCGGTCCCAAACTTGCCGAGGAAGTGATGCAAACCTTTCTCAACGCCCGATTCGACAGCGCCAATCCCGGCCTGAGGCGCCGTGTGGAAAAACTCGAAATGATGGAAAAGAAGTGAGCGCCGAATCCTCGCCGCTATTCCCGCGCACAAAAATGCGGCCAAGGAGAATATCCTCAAAGACGCTTGACAGCGTCCCAGGTCTTCCGCCGAGGCGGACCGGAGCTGCGAAACCGTGATGATTCCTGTTAGTTGTTGTCGCTTCTTTGTGCTTGCGTGGTACAGAATCGATTAGGCTCGCAAGGGTGCGACGAAGAAGAAGGAAGCAGTGGCAACGAAAGGACCTGTAATGAAGGAACGGAGGAGAGTATTCCTGGCATTTCTCTCGATGGGTGTAGGCATAACCAACCTCGTGCTCGCGGCGGAGGGCATCGACTTCTACGTCCCAGCATGGATACTCTGTTGTGTTGGCATCGTCCTGATTGCAGGCGCCGTCACGTTCTTTTGGACACGGAGCAGGTTCTACGAGGAAAAAGCTTCGAATGGACGCGTGGCCACATCTAAGAAACTCTAAGACAATTTCGTGCTATGATCCCTCTATTCTCAGCTCCATGGAGAACGTGCCAATTGTTCAGTTCTTCTGGTTGAGGAGAGAATACTCTAACTCAAATGAACGAAGGGGACCTATCTTATGGGAAGGGCTCAAATCATCGGAACTACAATCGTCTTCGACGACCCGTACACTGGTGTTAGAAAGTACGGACGAATAGTCCAGGTAATCGGGCATGACGTCGCTATCCGCATTATCAAGAGGGAGGAAGCGGGACCGAGCCCTCGGAGGGTAAAGCCGAGGTCCGACTCACGAATCGCTGCGATCACCAACGGGACCGGCCGCATCGATTAGGGGACCGCCTAAACAACTCCCATTCATTTCGTTCGCAGCCGCTATCGAACTAATGGGGACTCCAGCCTCAACCGGCCTTCCTCGCTTCCGCCGCAATCTTCCTCAGCTCCGGCAGCACCGCGCCCAAGGCAACTGCTCCCGCATCGCCCTTTCCCAAGGCAAAATACACATCTCGATAATGCCCGTAGAGCCGTTCATACACCGCCGCGGCCGGCCCGTCCGGCTCGACGGTGCGGAAGGGCAAACAAACCGCCGCCTGCGCCTCTTCAATGGTCTTGTACGCCCCCGCCGCCAGCAGCGCGAAGATCCCCGATCCCAAACTCGTCGGAATCCCCGCCGGGACCAGCACCGGCTTGTTCAGCACATTCGCGTACACTCGGTTCAGCACTTCATTCTTCTGTGGAATGCCTCCTGCGTTGATCACGCGGTCGATGCGCACCCCATGCTCCGCCATGCGCTCCAAAATGATGCGCGTATGGAACGCCGTCCCTTCGATGGCCGCGAACAACTCGTCTTGCGCTGTGTGCACCAGGTTCCAGCCCAGGGTGACCCCGCCCAGTTCGGGATTCACCAGCACCGTGCGGTCGCCGTTGTCCCAGCTCAACCGCAGCAGCCCCGTCTGCCCGGCCTTGTAGGCGTCCAGCCCTTCCGACAACGCACCCACAGTCGTTCCTGCGCGCCTGGCGATGGCTTCAAAGATGTCGCCAACCGCCGAGAGCCCCGCTTCGATTCCCGTGTACTGGGGATGCACGCTTCCCGGAACCACCCCGCACACGCCCAGGACCAGTTGCGCCGCGCGGGCAATGGCAATGATGCACGTCGAGGTGCCGACCACGTTCACGGCATCGCCCTCGCGGATGTGCGCGCCGATCGCGTCCCAGTGCGCGTCGAACGCCCCCACCGGAACCGGAATCCCCGCGCGCAGTCCCAGCGCCTCAGCCCATTGCGGCGTCAGATGGCCGGCCAGCCGGTCGCTGGTCAGGAACTCCCCGCCCATCTTCGCGCGCACCCCGGCCAGCAGCGGGTCCACGGCGGCGAGAAACTCCTCCGGCGGCAGTCCGCCCCACTTCGGGTTCCACATCCATTTGTGGCCCATGGCGCACACGCTGCGCTTCAGCGCTTCGACGCTCGTCGTCCCGCAGAGCGTCGCCGCCGCCATGTCGCAGTGCTCGAGCGCGGTCACCAAGCGCGCGCGTTTCTCCGGATTGCGCCGCAGCCAGTGCAGCAGCTTGGCCCATCCCCACTCGTGTGAATACACGCCGCCGCACCACTGGATGCCCTCGAAGCCCAGCTCGTGCGCCTTGCGCGTGATCTCATCGGCCTCAGCAAAGGCGCGGTGATCGCACCACAAATAGTACTCGTCCAGCGGCTCCAGCCCCTCACCCACGGGAATCACGCTGGAGCCCGTCGTATCGACCGCGATCGCCGCCACCTGCGCGCCGTCGACGCCCGTCGAGGTCAGCGCCTCGCGCGTGGCGGCCGCCAGCGCCGTCATCTGGTCCGCGTGCGCCTGGGTCGCGTAGTTAGGGTCCTCGCGCCGCCGGTGCAGCGCATACGCGGCTGAAGCCGTCCCAATCGGCCCTTTTTCGCTATCCACCAACGTCACACGAACGCTGAGCGTGCCGAAATCCACACCGGCGACCACTGTCATCGAGACACCGCCCAAGAAAACCTTTTCTTATCTTCTCACCAGACTACATCATGGCCCTGGGCGAATTCCGTTCGCGCGCCGCCGCGGAATTGCCGGCCCTCCCGCTCACTCGTCGCCCAGCGCCTTGGCAAACGCGTAAAAGAAATTCAGCGCCTTGGTGAACGAGTCCACCGGCAGCCGCTCGTCGCGCCCGTGCGCGCGCACGTCGTCGCGCTCCAGGGCCACGGCCGAGTAGCCGTAGGATGGAATCCCCGCCTGCGCGAAATAAATCGAATCTGAAGCGCCGTTCTCCATCATCGGCGTGACCGGCGTGCCGGGCCAGATGGCATCAGTGATTTGAGTCAGCGGCGTAAACACGGCAGGAATCGGCGGGGGCGGCGAAATCGCGATGCGGTCGGGGGCCGTGTCGGCGACCGCTCCCGCATCCGACACATACTTCACAGTCAGGTTCGGGTCGCCGAACAGAGCGACCAACTGCTGGCGTATCTCCTCGGGCGAGTGGCCGGGAAAGATGCGGCAGTTCACGATCGCCTGCGCCATTTGCGGCAGGGCGTTGTTGGCGTCGCCCGCATCGAGGCGCGTGGCCACGCAGGTGGTGCGAAAATTGGCGTTGAAGCTGGGTTCGGCGCTCAGCCGCTCCGCCGCGGCCAAATCGGGCGGCGTGGCCAAAATGGCCTGCATATCCGCCGCCGTCTGGCCTGTCTCCCTGTCCGAGAGATTCTTGAAATAGGTTCGCGTCACCGCGTTCAGCTCGAACGGAAACGTGTACGCGGCGAGTTTGTTGAGCGCCGAAGTCAGCTCATAAATCGCATTGTCAGGCCGCGGCAGCGAGCTGTGGCCGCCGCGGTCCGTGGCCATGATCTGAAAATCGGAGTAGACCTTCTCCGTCGCCTCCACATCCGCCATCACCGCGCGCCCTTGATCCAACTCCACCCCGCCCGAGTCCGGATTAATCACGTACGCCGCGTCGACCAGTTCGCGATGCGTGTTCACCAGCCAGCTCGCCCCGTTGGATTTTCCGCCCTCCTCATCGGCGGTGAGAGCCAGGATCAAATCGCGCTTCGGCTTGTAGCCCTCCTTGTGCAGGCGCAGAAACGTCGCCACCAAAACGGCGTCCGAGTCCTTCATGTCCTGCGTGCCGCGCCCATAGTAGTAGCCATCTTTCTCCACGAACTGGAACGGGTCGGTGGTCCAGTCCGAGCGCAGCGCCTGCACCACGTCCACGTGGCACAGAAACAGCACCGGCTTCTCCGTGGGCGTTCCCGCTGCGCGCAGCCGCACCACCAGATTCTGCTTACGCGGGTTCGGCCCCACGAGATGCACGTCGGCGGCGGGAAATCCAGCGTCGAGAAAACGCTTCTCCATGGCCGTGGTGGCAGTGGTCACGTTGCCCTGCGGCGTGTCCGTGGTGTTGATCTCAATCAACTGTTTGAAGATCGCCCGCGCGAGCGCCAGATCCGTGTCGGATGCTTGCGGTATCGGCGGCGCCTCTTGTGCGATTGCGGCGGGGCTCAGCGAGCCGGCGACCAGACCCAGAGCCACAACCAGGGCGGGAACGAGAAAGCCTTGATGTGTACGCATGGAGGCATTCTACGACCTCCGGGCCAGCCGTCAACCAAAGTGCGCGCCGCCCGCAACCTTCGCGCCTCCGCTGCTACCAGTTGGTGATCGAACCGTCGGGCCGGAAATAGGTTTGCGCCCGCGCCGTCACCGGCTCGGTAAACTCGGCAATCTGCGTCAGGTACTTATAATCCAGCTCCACGCCCAGCCCCGGCCGCTCATTGGGATACAGTTTGCCGTTCTTGAAGTCCAAGCACTGAGGCAGGTGCTGCAGCGTGCGGCCCTGATAGTTGTACTCCATCAAAACCGGGCCGGAAAATGTGCCCAGGCAGTTCACCAGCGCCGCGGTGGCGATGGGTCCGGTAAAGTGCGGCACAATACCCACAAAGTGGGTCTCGCAAATCGCTGCAATCTTCATCATTTCCGTAATCCCGCCCACATTGGGCAGCGTGGCGCGCACGTAGTCGATATCGTGATGCTCCACCAGCGTGTTGAAGTCCCACCGGTTGCCCCACTCCTCGCCCGCGGCCAGCGGCACATTCACCTTGCTGCGCAAAATGGGCAAGTCCTGGTTAAACGCCTCCGTGCGCACCGGGTCCTCGACGAAATAAGGCGCGTACTCTTCAATCTCGTTGCAGCCGCGGACAGCATCGGAGACTTCGAAGCGCTGATGAAAGTCCACGATCCAGTCGCCGTCCTTGCCCACCCCTGCGCGCGCTTCAGCGCACTGCTCCTTGAGCGCCGTGATGCGCTCGTGCGTGTTGTAGGTGGTGTTCGCCGGCAGGTCCACCGCGCCCATGCGGAAGGCGCGGTACCCCTGCTCGATGGTCGCCCGCGCCCGCTCTTCGATGGTCGATTTGGGCGTGATTCCGGGAATGATGCCCGCCGTGTTGTAGCACTCGCAGTAATTGCGCACCATCCCGCCCAGCACCTCGTGCACGGGAATCCCCAGCGCTTTGCCGCGAATGTCCCACAACGCCAAATCCAGGGCCCCAATGGCGTCTTCCCGCTCCCGCCCGGCGGGATAGAAATACGCCCGGTTCATGTCCTGCCATAGCCGCTCAATCAGCTGCGGATCGCGCCCGATGAGTCGTCCCGCTTCAGGCTCCAACGTGTCTCTCTTTCCGCCCTCGCCAATTCCCGTAATCCCCGCATCGGTCTCCACGGTCACCACCAGGTCGCTCTGGTTGAACAGCGGATTAGGATTAGGTGGTTGATACACTCGTACTCGCGTGATTTTCATTTTCGGCAGAGCCGCATGCGCAGGCCGGCTGCTGACCGCAGCGGCCGCAGCGGCCGCCGGCAGGGATTTGAGAAACGTCCGTCGCTTCATAGTTTCAACCTCCAGTCGCCGGGTGGGATGATCTATTTCGAATGCTTGTCAGGCGCTCACCGTAATCGCATCCAATGATAGCTGCTGAAATTTGGCGCAACTTGCGAAGATATTCTTCTCGACTTCCGTAAAAAGCCAATCCGCTAGTATGTATTGCACGATTTTCGAAAGGCTGCGGCTTTCGCCAAAGCGTTTTTTGTCTCTGTTCCCTGATCCATGGTCCCTGATCCCTGGTCCCTAGTGCGGCTTTCCCGGCAGTACAAAGTGTTCCGCGCAGCGCGGCTCATAGGAGTCGCCCGGCATCTTGATGGGACTCAAATACGGCGCCGGGCGGCCCTCGATGAGGCGCTGCGAATACAGGGCGCGCGCCCCGCAGGCGCAGTACGCCATGCACTCCGTAATGCTGCCGCCGTACGCGTTCACCAACCAGGTCAGGTTGAGCATCTCGCCAAACGGCATGGCCCTGAAGTCCAGATCCAGCCCTGCCACGAGGACATCATGGTTCGCATCCAGCAGGCGCCTAGTAAAAAGGAACAGCCCTTCCACAAACTGCCCTTCGTCAATCGCGATGCACTCGACGTGTTTGCCGATCTCCTGTTCCTTGTCCTCGATTGCGCGCAAAACCTCCCAGGGGTCGCTCGACTTGAATTCCAGCGCCTGCATTTTGGCGTGTCCGTTCGGGTTCCGGCTCTCCACCACACCCGGCCCGCCCTTGGTGTCGTCGCTCGGTTTGAGCACCATCACGTATTGTTTTGCATACTGGCGCCGCATCTCGGCGCGCCGCAACAGCTCCGCCGTCTTGTTACTGCGCATCGGCCCCATCAGCAGTTCCAGCTTACCCGCCACGCGATTCTCCAAGCGCAAAAAACCCGCTCACACTCACGGCATTCCATCATAACGCGCGCATCTCGTCCTTGGAGAGGCGGGAAACGGGCGCGCCATGGCGGCCTCAGAACCGCAACAGGTACGACAGCTTTACGTAAATCGTCTTCCCGTCGTTCATCAGCGAGGAGTAGGTAGGCGCCAGGATGGGGTCGTCCGGGTTGCACTCGCCGCCGGGCGCGCGCGTGCACAGCGATGGGTCGATATTGGCGAAGTTTCCGATATACCCGACGTAGAGCGCCGTGCCCGGATGCGGCATGTAAGTAAACAGCGCGTCGGCAAATAGCGTCTTGGAGTTGGCGAGATCCGTGAACGCCGCATCGGGCAGGGTCGAGATGTACTGTCCGATTAAATTGAACGAAGCCGCTTTCGTCACCTGGTAATTCCAGCGCGAAATGAACTCGTGGTTGTCGTACACGTTCTGGCCGTTTTCCACATTGGTGAAATGCGTGTACACGTAGCTGTTCTGGAAATCCAGCGAGTGTCCGGGCTTGATCTCGAGGTTGAGATTCGGGGTTAGGATGTTCATCGGCCCCGGTCCCTCGTCGCCCGGCGGGTTGTAATTGATGGTGGCGCCGCTCGCGAACCCGCCCCCGATGGCCAGATACGGAACCGGCGAGGTGTAAAAGTTAAAGCCGGCCGTATGACTGTGATACTCAACGTCCCCCGTCAGCGCCGGGTAATCGATGGGCCGCAACCGGTCCTGCCCAAAACTGAAATGGGCGCTCAACGAGGTTCGATCTTTGAAGCTGAAGCTGTAGGAAGGATCGAAATAGTAGTCCAGCGGCACGCCTTGGTGGTCCCAGATGCGCTCGCTGTAGAAACTCATCCCGTGGGTAAGAATCGGCCCGTGCGCGGGGCGAAATGTATAACTGAAAGCGCCATTCGGCTCGCGGATATCGGGGCGCTGGAAAAACCCCGTGTCGGTCACATAGCCGCCCGAGGCATCAGTGTACGCTAGCCACCAACTGCGGTGCAGGTCAGAGTAGCTCGCCGCATCATAATATCCCTGGCCGCTGCAGGTGAGCGCCAGCGACTCGCACTCCTGCTCACCCGCCGTGCTGTCGCTGATGTTCCTGGTCTCGCTGGTCACCGCCTGACCCGTGAACGTCCACCGGTTCCTCACCCGCGCGCGGTAGTCGAACCCGCCGACGCGATTAAAAGAGTCCAGATATTCGCGGTCCACGAAGATCAGCCCCGCGTTCGAAAGCGAGCCCACGTCGCGGTTGAGCCGCGCGGCGTAAAAGCGCGCCCGGGTTCCGAATTCGGAATTATCCTGCGGAACCGCCTCGCCCGGGCTGCGATCGTCCACGCCCAGCAGTCCCAGCGCCCACGGCCCCAACTTGCCCGTCAGGCGCGCGCCCATTTGTGGCTGCACGATGTTGTCGGTGTAATAAAGATTGAACGGAGTCATGAAGTAGCTGCTGTTCTCGATAAAGAACGGCCGCACTTCGGGAAAATAGGGCGGAAACCGCTGGTTCGGGGTGGCCGGATTGTTAATGCCCACCTGGCTGAAATCGGGGTTGAGGGTAGTGTCCAGAACCAGGCTGTTGTGCAGAATGAATTTCGCATCCAGCCCCGCGTAGCCCTGCAGATGCTTGTCCTGGAAATACGGGTTGTCGGCGTCCACCTCGTTCAACTGCCGCAAATTGCGCCCCAGGCTGTAGGGTTCGAATTGCAGGTTCTGCCCCCGCGCCACATCCCGGAACCCCATTACTTCAATGTCCTGGGTGAGGCGCCCGGCAATATCGTGCCGGCTGCGCGGCCAGTAGTCCTCTTCGTTCAGGTGCGAAATGTTCCGGCACAGAATAATGCCCCAGGTGCGCATCTGCCCCGGCTCGGCGTCGGCAAAATACAGGCTCGAAAACGGGATCCGCATCAGCACCACATAGCCCGTCGGCGTTCGCCGCGCCCATGTGTCCCAAACCGTGTCGAAGGAGAAGTCATAGCCCGTCTGCTCGCTGTAGAGCGCGTCGGCCTGAATTCCCAGCGGGTTGCTCTGGAACGAAAACGCGCGGCGCTGGTCGTAGAAGGTGTCCAGCATCACCTGCACGTTGTCGTCGTCGCCCAGCGAGTCGCGCGCCAGCATGTGGGCGCGAACCAGCCTCGGCGTGCGGTCGGTGCACACAAACGCCGCGAAAAAGTACTCGTGCGTGTAACCCAGATAGGCGACCGTCGGATCCACCGGCCGGTTGCCGTCTTCGGGGTATCGCTGGATGAAACTGGAAATGCGGAGCATTTGGAGCGCCGCGCGCGAGCGCACGGGAGTTGCCAGAAAATCGCTCAGCTTAGGAGCCGTGTAGAGTCGCGGAATCACCACCGGTCCCGGCCGCGCCTGAAAAATGCTCACCCCTACCCGCGGCTTCGCGCTTGCCGCCGTGCCGGGAGCCGGCGCCAAAGCCCTGTCGCCGCCGAAGCCCGGACCGGGCGCAGCCAAAGCCGCCGCGCGCCACAAGAAAAATAAAATCAAGACGCAAAACCACGGCGGATACAATCTTCGCGGGGGACTCAATTCCATGTTTCGAGCTGGTCCTCTATTCCTTCAGACGCACTGCGGCCACCATCGTTTTCTTGAAAAGTTGCCTTTTGTCCTGGCTGTCTCTTTATCAATAATTATATACCATCACGAAGAAGAAGCGAAGATTGCGCTGCTGAACCGCGCCGCAGAAAACCCCGCCTGAACCGGACTTTGAAATAGTCGTCCACGGGCGGAGCCAGCCCTGGCGCGCTATCGCGAAGGGCTCGCCGCTTTCGACTCCCTCGCGCTTGCCTGCCCCGCTATTGCTCAACCTTTCAGGCCCCTGCGAGTATGCGATGACAGACGCTAGAAAAACTTACCCCCCACTTTCGGAAAGGCAGTCGAGATTTTCGAGCTGTCTCCGCCCGTCTGCGGTGAACCAACCCAGGTGGAGAAGCTGCTTTTCCCCTTGGTGATATTCACCTGGCCTGCCCACTTCATCGACCCGATTACCGCAAGAACCGCATCCACGCTGGTTTGATCCCTTCCGCTCATCACTCCCTTGTGGTTCTTCCAGGCTAAGACAATCGCGTCCTTCACGCATTCCAGGCACATATCGTCTGGCCAGAAGCAGCTCAGCTTCTCGTCACTGAATACGGGCTTGCCCCTTGCGTCATCCTTGATCTTGAGACGCACCTTGGCCGAATAGATTTTGTCGTTGGTTGCCGGAGCAAACACTTTATGATCCCTGGTCCCCTCTCCCTTATCCTCCTGAGGGCCCACCGCGCCCTGCTCAAACAGCCTTTCATCCTTTTTCACGCCATACAGCGAATGACACCCGGTCAGTGCTCCTTTGCTTGAAATCTCCCCTTTCATATGCGCATCGAACTTGGGGTCGAAGGCCGGATTTTGAGTCGAAGTCGGCGCTCCGGCCAGCGCCGTCGCTGTCCATCCACATTTCGCTTTGCACACTACGTTGTCCCCCCGAGAAACCGCGGACCCAGGGTACCACACGGAAAAACGCCGTTTCTTCAGGCTCTGGCTTGGGCTCGAAGAGGCGCGCATGGCGGAGGGACGCGGGTAATTTCAAAGCCCCGATAGGACTTCCTGCGCGGGCACGTGGGCGCGGAGGGATTCGGCGTTGAGCTCGTCGATTCGGCGCAGCTTGGGGAAGAAAACCGCCCACAAACCCGAGACGGC
>JASHTU010000003.1 GCA_030040395.1 Acidobacteriaceae bacterium | reverse complement strand
GAGCTCTTCGGCCGGTCGCCCTCTTATGACACCGGCGAAGATGCGATCGTTCGCGTCACAGCCACGGATGTCCGCAAGCGCCTGCTTCAACATTACGGAGAAAACGGCACATCCTCACCATTCCGCCTCAGCCTTCCCTTAGGGTCGTATGTTCCTGAAATCACGCGCGTGCGCGATGGCCACGGGGCTTTATCCGCCATTGCGGCAACCTCCCACGGCTCTGCTGCCATCTCGCGCGAGCCCTCCTTTCCCCATTCTGACGCCGTCCCGTCGGCCATCGAACAGGCTGCCGACGGCCAACTGCATAGCGATCCAGATTCAAACCCCGCCCTTACGCGAAGCCTGAACTGGCGCCCGTGGTTCACCTTCGCCATTCTCCTTTTAGTGGTCAATCTTTCCCTTTGGGCCTTCTTTTGGAGCCGCACCGGACGCGTTCAGGCAAAGACCGTTTCAGTTCTTCCCTGGTCGGCGCTCTTCAGCTCCACTCACCCCACCCACCTCATAACCAGCGATCCAAATATCGTGGCCGTTCAGGAGATTACCGGAAGCGAGATTTCTGTCTCCGATTACGCCAATCGCAAGTACATTCCCGAACCGAATAAGCTCACTGCGAACGAGCTTCACCTCTGCCACATCATTCTTTGGGGCGACAATTCGGCGGCTGCGGTCGACCCTCCCATCGCGGTAAGAATTGGGGCCCTGATGCCGAGCAGTTCCAAAAGCATCGATGCGCGCGCGGCGCGAAGCATCCAGCTCTCCGATCTGAAAACCGACGATAACTTTATCTTCCTCGGCAGCCCTCGTTCCGATCCGTGGTCTGCCCTCTTCGCCGAACAACTGGACTTCAGGTTTGTCTTCGACGAGAGCGCCGGACAGGAGATCATCCGCAACGATCACCCGCGCCCGCGCGAACTGCCGGCTTACGTTCCAACCGCCGAGGGTTGGGGCACCGGCCAATCGTACGCCATCATCGCCCTCGTGCGAAATCCTGACCAGAACGGACAGGTTCTCCTACTGGCTGGAGCGGACGGGGAGGGCACCGAGGCAGCGGGAAAACTGGTTACGGATTTATCGCGCCTTTCTGCCGCCTTATCGCAGTGCGGCATCCATCCTGGCGGACCGCTCCAGCATTTCGAGTTGCTCCTAGGTCTGAACACCATGGCCGGCTCACCGAACAACGTCGATATCGTGGCCTGTCACCTTCTGCCGGGCTCCGCCGGCCACTGACGATTTGATTTATGCGCCCGCAATCAGCCTCAATCCTTCCCCCTCTGGATCGTTGCGCACCGCGCACGGGGCGTTGAAGTACATCGTCGCACGGGCCTCGGCCGAATATCCGGGCCAACGCGGGAGACCGTTATGGTTGGGATTCCCGGTTCGCGCAAAACTCACCCACGCCGTCGACATTTGCTTGCACAAAGCGAAAGCTTTCGGATCACCCGCGCTATAGTGGTCGCAAATCTCGGCGTTGTCGAACGCAAATGAAATCTCGGCCGCGTGGAACGTGCCGGGGCGATTATCCAGCGCCGGGGTTCGCCATGCGTAAATGTAGACGTAAGCCGGGGCCGCGCCGAGGGCCGCTTTCCTGGCAGCCTGGGCGAATGCGGGAATGCGCCATCGCGAAGTCGCAATGGCGGCGTATAGGCCGAACGGATTAGCGTCTGGGTAATCCCGCCGGTAAGCGGCGATGATAGCCTCGCTCTTGCCGCCAAACTCCTCGCGGACCTTTCGATGCATCTCCTCATCTGTCATCGAGTTGGCGCCGGGGTGGTCAAGCCCGCTTACGCTCTCGTTCAAATTTGTGCCCGTGATCAACGGAACATCCGCCGAGAGCGCGGGCGCCCCCGGTTCAAAAGGATGCACGGACAGCGATCGGCCATCGACAGTGGGGCCCCAACCGCTTTCCCCAAAGCCTGCGTGGGAGGGAGACTGGGACATCTTCTTGAGCGTCTCAACAGCGGCCCCGGAAAGCTGGTCGACGGGAATGGTCTGGAGCGCTCTCACCTGCGATCGGGAAAGTCCAAGCTCGTTCAACAACAGCTCTGCAACCCGCTGTGAATAATCGGGAGTAAGCGCCTTCAGGAATGGCCCGCTCTGAATGATGGCGCGATGAAACAAGCCCTTGGCCGCCGGCATCGCCATCAGAACAGCCACTTTCCCGCCGCCTCCCGATTGCCCGAAAATTGTCACATTGTTGGGGTCGCCGCCAAACGAGGCAATGTTCGTCCGCACCCACTCCAGAACCGCGACGCAGTCCAGCATGCCCACATTGGCCGATGGCGCAAAATCTTCCTCACCCATGGCTTCGAGATTCAAGTATCCATAGACATTTAATCGATGATTGTGATTCACGAGAACCACGTCGTGATTGCGGGCGAGGCTCTCGCCTTCGTACGAGAGCAGATCGTGACCGCAGCCGCCCGAGTATCCCCCTCCGTGCATGTACACCATCACCGGGCGCTTATGCGAGCCGTTGATCTCCGGAGTCCACACATTCACGCGCAGGCAGTCTTCTCCCGGCGTCCAGATCGCCGAGCCGCGATGCAGCAGGAATGCGTCTTCGTCATGGCTGGCCAGGTTCTTCCCGTCAGTGACGAAATGCGCCGAGTCCTCCTGCGGGCAGATCCGGCCATAGGCCAGGGCATTGCGTATCCCGGTCCACGGCTCAGGCGGAGCCGCCGGCATAAAGCGCCGCGCGCCTGACGTCGAGGCGCCGTACGGCACGCCTTTGAAAATATACACGCCGTTCCGCTCGTAGCCGCGAATCTTCCCCGCCGGCAGCTCCACCACCGTTGCCGCATCCGACGCCATCACCTTGCTCCGCCCGCAGGGAACCTCTGCGCCATCAGAGTCCCGGGCGGGCGCCGCTGCTGCAAGCGCGTCCATCTTGCCGGATGCGGCAAGAGCGCCGGCTAATCCCGCACCGAAAACCGCCATCCCTCCCAGCAATGTACGCCGGCTCGCCGAAGCCGCAACCGGGCGTCTCTGAGGCGTCTCTGCATGCCTTTCTTGCTCCAACCTCGCCATCGCCAGCTCTCCTTGAAGAACAAAATCATACATCCCCGCCGCGCGCAAGGGTAAAACCTCGGCTGCGCGCCGCTATCCGGTTTCCTATCCTGTTTGCTGTTGACAAATCCCTCCCCGCGCCTTTAGCCTTCCCCGTCATGCTCACCGCATCCCTCTCACCGGCAGGTGTGAAATGAGAATCGCAATCTCTATTCTTCTCCTCGCCTTGACCGCCTGCGCCCCGTCTTCGCGCCGGCCCGGGCCCTCCATCCCGCAAACCGATTTCACCTTTATGGATTCGCTGGGCGTGGCGCATATCACCCGCGTGGTTCCGCTGCCGCAAACCATCAGCCCAGAGGCCCAGGAGTATTTGGCGCGCTCCGTCACCAATTCCAGCACCGCCGCGACTGTGGCCGAGAGGCGCGCCCTTACGGACGCCGCGCAGGCGCGCGACTCCGCCGCCAATCGCGCTCTCTATCCCGTTGACGTCGCATCATCCGTCATCGCCGGCGTCCCCGTCCGCATCGTCACTCCGGCAGGCGGCGTTCCCGCAGCCAAGACCAATCGCGTGCTTATCAATCTTCATGGAGGCGGCTTCACCACCGATTCCGGATCGCTCACCGAGTCGATTCCCATCGCTCACCTGACGCAAACCAAGGTGGTCGCAGTCCTTTACCGGCTCGCGCCCGAGCACCCCTTCCCCGCCGCGGTCGACGACTCCGTGGCCGTCTACAAAGAGCTGCTCCACAGCTATAAGCCAATGCAAATCGCCATTTACGGAGCTTCCGCCGGAGGCATTCTCACCGCGGAGGTCGCCGTCAAGATCAAGCAACTCGGCCTTCCCTTGCCCGGCGCCTTGGGCATCTTCACCGCGACGGGCGACTTCAGCACTCTGGGCGACTCGCAAGCCATCTATTCCGTCAGCGGGTTGGGCGGTCCGGTGACCGCGCCAAGTCAGAACGTTCAGTGGCTCGCCGATTATGTGGGCTCCGCCAACCGCAAAGACCCCGTGCTTTCACCGTTGTACGCCGATCTGCACGGCATGCCGCCAACCCTCTTTCTCACCAGTACCCGCGACATGATGTTGAGCGGAACCACAATCCTGCACCGCGCCTTTCTTCAAGCCGGAGACGACGCGCAATTGGTTGTCTTTGAAGCCCTCAATCATGGCTTCTGGTATGAAGCCAATCTGCCCGAGAGCCGCGAAGCCGACCAGTTGATCGCGAGATTTCTTGATGACCATATTGCCGCATCCCGATAGAGGAGCCTCCTTGCACCGTCACGGCGAGCCTCCGTGACCACGCGATCGGCGCTGCTGGCGGTCGGCCTCCAGTTGCGCGTTCAGTTCTTCCCAACTCGATGCATGGGGAATCGGCGTCATGAAGTTCCGCCGTGCGTAGCCCACAAGATTTTCAACCTTACCCTTCCACCCCACGGACGAAGACGTTTTCGTGGGGACCCCGGCTTGTCGTTGCCCTTCGCCGGCCTCCGCGCGGTTCCAGCAGCCAGGCTGAGAGGGGATCGCGCTGTATCCTTGAATCTGTTCGACCCTTGGCCGGTGCGCAGGAACACGCCACGCGACGGGCGCCGGGGATTCGGCGATACGACGGCTCAATTGGAAGAGAAATCCACCTTTGCGGGAGCAGGTGTATGGAATCGACCGGGCGCATCGATAATGGTCAATGCTGGCCTGCGCTCCCTCTCGCCTCCTGGCAGGATACGTGCGAAACGCTGCACATGTGGACTCAAATTGTGGGCAAGGTGCGGCTCGCTCTCGCGCCGCCCGTCAACCACTGGTGGCACGTACCGCTCTACGTCAATACGCGTGGGTTGACCACTTCAGCGATTCCGTACGGCGGCGCCGCGTTTGAGCTGCAATTCGATTTTCTGGAGCACCAACTCATGCTGCGCACCGTGGCCGGACGCGAGCAGTCCCTTGCGCTGATCGCTCGCTCCGTGGCCGACTTCTATCGTGCGTTCCTGAGCATGCTGCGAGAGGCCGGTATCGAAGTAAAGATTTGGAAAATGCCTGTCGAAGTTCCCCATCCGATTCCATTTGACGAGGACTTCATCCACGCTGCTTACGATCGTGACGCGGTGCAAAAGTTCTGGCGAATTCTCCTGTCGGCGCAGACAATCTTTCAGGAATTCCGATCGGCATTCATCGGCAAGTGCAGTCCTGTTCATTTTTTCTGGGGCAGCTTCGATCTGGCGGTCACGCGCTTTTCCGGGCGGCGCGCGTCCGAGCGTCCGGGCGCCGACGCGGTGACCCGAGAAGCGTATTCACACGAAGTCAGCAGCATCGGCTTCTGGCCGGGAGCCGGTTTGGGCGACCCGGCGTTTTATTCCTACGCCGCGCCGGAGCCGCAAGGATTTTTCGCGGCCACAGTGCGGCCGGCGGCGGCGCACTATGACCGGCAACTTCGCGAGTTCATCCTGATGTATGACGACGTCCGCAATGCGGCGTCCCCTTCGGCTGCCCTGCTCGATTTCTGCGATTCCACCTACGAGGCCGCGGCCACGCTCGGCCGCTGGGACCGCGAAGCGCTTGAACGTGGGATTGAGACCACGTGAACAATCCCTTGAGATAGTTGGCGTTTATGAAAGCTGGATAGCCGCTGCGGCGTTACAGCCTCGTCACGTCATGGTGCACCCATGGCGATGCCGGCGGCGTTGCCGTCGCTGCGCCAGTTCGCTTATAGTGAGGTGGATCTTGTTGAGGGCGCCAGGCAGGGCCGCTTTGAGACCAACCATGCATTCTTTCTCGCCCTCGATGAGAACAAGCTATTGAGGCCGTTCCATCGACGTGGACGGAGCGCGTCAGGGTCCGTGCAGCGAAGAGGATCACCATAAGCTGTGGGAGGCGCTGCATGCCGGCGCGATGGCGGAACAGGCGAAGACCGGTTCCGGAGAGTCGCCCCCAGAATCGACGGAAGGGAGACAGGCAATGCCCGAGCCGTCAATGCTGACCAACCGATGGCTGGAGTTCGCCGAAAGGCTGCAAAAGTTCAACAGAATCGTTTCCACCCGGGCCATGGTCGGCCAGACACCGAAGGAAACCGTCTGGACGCTGAACAAAGCAAAGCTCTATCGCTACACGCCGGTTGTCCCTCCCGCATGCCGTTACCGTATTCCTTTGCTTCTGATCTTCGCGCTGATCACTCGTTCCTGGATTCTGGATTTGCGCCCGGGATACAGCTTTGTGGAGCACATGGTCGGTCAAGGGTTCGATGTTTACCTCCTGGATTGGGGCGTGCCGGGACTTGAAGACAGGCATTTGAAGTTCGATGACTACGCTCTCGAGTACCTTCCACGGGCAATCCGCAAGATGAAGGCCATCTCCGGCAGCGAAGAGTTCAGCATGCTGGGCTGGTGCATCGGGGCGATTCTAACCACCATCTACGCGGCCCTCCGGCCCGACGAGGGGCTGCGCAACTTGGTGCTGCTTACCGCGCCCCTGGATTTTTCAAACCGCGATGCGGTGACCTTTGCGCGTTGGACAGACGAGAGGTATTTCAATGTGGACAGGATACTGGAAAC
>JASHTU010000585.1 GCA_030040395.1 Acidobacteriaceae bacterium | reverse complement strand
CGCGAAAACACGCGGGCTTTCCTTAAGGAAAACAAGGACATCTTCGCCAAGGTTGACAGCGAGCTGCGCAAGCGGCTCAACATCGGCGCCGTCAAAGCCGAAATTCCCGCCGTTCCCGCCGCCGGCCCCGCTGAAGCCAAAGAAGCGGTTCGCGGGCGTAAAGGCTGAAAAATCTCCTTTTCGGGAGACTTGCTTCCTTGCACCAGTGTTTTTTCACTCGGTGAGATTTCTGACCCGACCGCGGAGACGGGGATCCGTTTCCGGCGCTGACGCAGTGAAAGAATGCTTCTCGGAAGCGCCGGCATGCCATTTACTTTTCAGTTACCCCACCCCCTACCCCTACCTCTCTTGTGGTTAAGTGGTTTGTTTGCAATCAGTTATACTATTTAGTACTGGGTCTAAATTATTGATAATAAAGGAGTTAGATCCTAAAATAGTCAATCATAAGGACTTACGGCCCTTTTCGGGCGTTTTTGCCCCGCTTTTGGCGCAGCCCCAGGCTGAGGGTGGCTGCGAAGACGCCGCAAAGCCGGGGCAAAAAAGCAGGCGGCCCGGGGATGGCGGCTGTGCCTTGAGCACTTCTCCTTCACGTGTAGCTCTTGAAATTTCAATCGAAGGTGGCGATTCTTTGAGGAAATCGCCACTCGGCTTCCCGGCTCCGGTTTACAGCAGAAGGAGAAGTGCTGTCGCCACTACTCCCGGGCCGTCTTCCGAATAGAGAATCACCCCGTTCTGCTACCTGAATCCATTCTAGCGATTTGGCGGAAATAACCGGCAAGGTTGGGAAGAAAAATAGTCTGTTTGGAATGACGGGGATGGGCTTGGGTGCGGAGGACGGAGGGGGTTGACAGCATGGGCGGTGGTTGGTCAGATTTGGGATCGCATCCGGCAGTGGCGCCAACTTCTGGTCCGATTCTTGCGCTTCGCATCATGACGAGAACGGCTTTGAACAAATTTCCGAGCCCCTTTAAACAGCCTGAAAGCCGAGATTTCAGAAAAGGCATCCCTCAGGGGCTAAAGCCCCGTTGAATCCTTAGAGTTTACGGCAAGACTCAAGTCGCACGCTGACACAAAGACCGATCAAGAACCGCTGCAAAATTAGGCGCATTCAATGGGCTCTGGGATTTTTGTGCTAATTCTGTGCTACGCCGAATCGCAAAGCCTTAGTAAGCATTTCTGGAACTGAAACTTCCGCATGGGCGGTCGACTGCCTAAAGCCATTCTCAACTTCAAACCCGTTCCAACGTCAGCTCAGAGGGCCCGTATAATCTCCGCATGTCGGCGCTTCGCATTCTTCCACTTGCCATGGCGCTTACCGTGGCGGCTCCCGCACAGCAAAGGGTCTCGTTCGCAACTGACGATGGTGGCCAGGTCTGCGCCGATCTTTACGGCCAAGGCAATAGCGCAGTCGTGCTGGCGCACGGTGGCAGATTCAACAAAGAAAGCTGGCGCGACCAGGCATTGCCAATCGCATCGGCAGGGTTTCAAGTACTGGCTATCGACTTTAGAGGTTTCGGTTGTTCAAAAGGTCCGGGCCAGGAAGATTTCTTTAAGGCTCCATTTGAAAAGGATGTCATTGCTGCGGTCCGCTACCTGAAAGCACGCGGTGCGAAAAGCGTGTCGGTGGTTGGAGGGAGTTTTGGAGGAGCGGCGGCCGGAGATGCGTCGATCAAGTCGGCGCCAGGTGAAATTGACCGGGTCGTTTTTCTCGGTGCAGCGCCGAACCTTCCAGCAGACGGCCTGAAATCGCGAACGTTGTTTATCGTCGCGCGCGAAGACAGCGACGGAAGCGGCGTCCCGAGACTGGTTGGTATCCGAGCGCAGTACGAAAGGGCTCCGCAACCGAAGGAATTAATCGTACTGGATGGTTCTGCACACGCTCAGTTTCTCTTTCAATCAGACCAAAATGCTCGTGTCATGCGAGAGATTTTGCAATTTCTGACAGCACCGTAAAGCGCGCTGCAGTGTGAGTGTTTTGGTGTGAATGTGAGGTTCTTTTGAGTTGCGCCTTTTCAAAACACGACTTTCACCGCAGGCTCTTCACAGGTTTAAGGTGGCTTGCAAACAAAGGGATGGCAAGGTCCTTGGCTAGTTTTGGCCGAGGCCGGTCATGACTAACATGCGCGGCTCCGTCATCTCCTCGATGGCGTAGCGGATGCCTTCGCGGCCCAGGCCCGAATCCTTAATTCCGCCATAAGGCATGGGATCGAGACGCCAGGTGGGCGTGTCGCCGACAATCAATGCGCCGACTTCGAGTTCGCGATAGGCGGTGAGAATGCGGCCGGCGTCGCGGGTTAGGAGGCCGGCCTGCAAGCCGTATTTGGAGTGATTCACTTCGGCCAGCGCCTGCTCGAAATCCTCATAGGGCTCGATGGCGACCACGGGGCCGAAGACCTCTTCGTCGCGCACCTTCATGCCCGCTTTGGTTCCGGTAAGAATAACGGGCGAAACCACCGCGTCTTTGCGCGCGCCGCCGGCGACCAGCCTGGCCCCGCCCTCTACGGCCTCTCTCACCCACGCTTCCACGCGGTCAGCGTCGCTGAGGCGGATGAGCGGTCCCACTTCCGTTGCTTCGTCGGCGGGATTGCCGGTGGCCAGCTTGGAAGTAACCTCAGCCACCTTCGCCAGGAATGGATCGAAGACGCGGCGGTCCACAAACACGCGTTGCAGGCTGACGCACGATTGGCCCGCAAACCCGAAGGCCGCGCGGGCCGTGCGTGCGGCGGCGTCATTCAGGTCAGGCCAATCGCCGTGGACGATAAGAGCGGCGTTACCGCCCAACTCCAGCAGCACGCGCTTGCGCCCGGAGTGCGTCTTCAATTCCCAGCCAACTTTGGCCGAGCCCGTGAAACTCACCAGCTTGATGCGGTCTTCCTTTTCCGCCAGCCACGCCGTGTCGCTGTTTTCGAGCGCCAATACAGAGAGTGCTTCCTCGGGCCAACCCGCCTTCAAGATCACTTCGCCCAGCGCGAGAGCGGTGAACGGCGTTTGTGGCGCGGGCTTCAGGATCAG
>JASHTU010000584.1 GCA_030040395.1 Acidobacteriaceae bacterium | reverse complement strand
GCACTCCCGCAGAAGCTTTCGTGGCGCCCACGGATGGTTGGACGGCGGAAGGTGGTGCGTGCGTACCGCTGGTCAAGCTTCTTTGCCTCTGACCCCTAAAGCCGAGCTCGTAGCCTGTAGCTTCTTGCTTCCGGCTCGTTCATTACTTTCGGCTCGTTCATTACGGGGTGGAAATTCCGGTTCTCAACCAGGCGAAAACAAGGGAAACAATGGCAACTTCCCGGCTATTGGCCGAGCTCATGGCGCAATGCCTCATAGATGACGGCGAAGGGCTAATTGTTGCTTCTAAGCCGTCACCAGCGAGCCCACTTTTTCGCCCAGGACCACGCGGCGGATGTTACCAGGCTGGTTCATATTGAAGATGATCATGGGCATATTGTTGTCCTTGCAGAGGCTTACGGCGGTGAGATCCATCACTTTGAGGCCCTGGCGCAGGATCTCCATGTAGGTGATTTCGTCGTATTTGACGGCGTCCTTGACCAGCACCGGATCAGCGTTGAAAACGCCTTCCACCTTGGTGCCCTTCAGAAGCACGTCGGCCTTGATTTCCATGGCGCGGAGGCTGGCGGCGGTGTCAGTGGAGAAGAAGGGATTGCCGGTGCCGGCGGCAAAGATGACCACGCGGCCTTTTTCGAGATGGCGCACGGCGCGGCGGCGGATGTAAGGCTCGGCCAATTGATTCATGACGACGGCGGTCATGACCCGGCACTGGAGGCCGCGCTTTTCGAGGGCGTCCTGCAGGGCGATGGCGTTGATGACGGTGGACAACATGCCCATGCTGTCGGCGCTGACGCGGTCCATTTCGCGCGCCTGGCCCTCGACGCCGCGAAAGAAGTTGCCTCCGCCCACCACCACGCCCACTTCCACGCCCAAGGCGTGGATTTCCGCGATCTCGGCGGTGATATCGGCCACGCGCTCGGCATCCAAGCCGAAGCCGCGGTCACCGGCGAGGGCCTCCCCTGAAAGCTTAAGAACAATGCGTTTATACATGCCGTTTCGAGTATCCCACAGGTAGATTACGGCAAGGTGCACCTTGCCTCGCTATTTGGAGCAGTTCCAAAGATTATGCGCCCTTTTCGAGGTCGTGCAACGCAGCTTTTCTTTGAGGAAAGCGCGACTCGGCTCCGGTGGGTGCGGGCTAGAGCAACTTTGCAACCGCTCGGGCGCCAGAAAAAACCCCGGCGCGGGGCCGGGGTGATTCGAGCGCGTACGCCCACGCTTAAACGCGCACCTTGCCGGTTTCGCGGTCCACTTCCTTGAGGCGGGCAGCCTTACCGCGCAAGCCGCGAATATAGAAGAGCTTGGCCCGGCGCACTTTATAGCTGCGAATCTTCTCGATCTTCTCGATGACCTTGGAATTGAAGGGAAAGATGCGCTCGACGCCCTGGCCGAAGCTCATCTTGCGCACGGTGAAGGAGCCTTGCGGCCCGCGGTTGACGGCGATGACCAGGCCCTCAAAGGCCTGCAAACGCTCCTTGTCGCCTTCTTTGATCTTTACCTGGACGCGGACCTGGTCGCCGGGAACAAACGCCGGCAGGTCGGTGCGCTTGATTTTGTCGGCCAGGCGTTGCATAACCGGATGGATGGACATGGCATTTTCCTGCGATTGAACTCAGAATCTCAATTTTATCAGAGATCTGGCAGTAGCGCTTAACGGGACGGATGGCGCCGATGGACCCATACGGGCCAGGGCCAGCCCGAGGAGTGAGACCGGTTGGCTTCCTGTGTAGGCGCCTGAAACTGACGACGTTAGCGGGCTTTGCAGGAAGCGGGTGCACCCGCATGATCGATCGGAACCGATACAATTCGAGCTGATCGTAACTTATAAGGGAGATTTCTAGATGAAGGCGTTGGTTAAGAGCAAGGCGGAGCGCGGGCTTTGGCTGGAGGAGGTTCCCGAGCCTGCGCTGGGCATCAACGATGTGCTGATCCGGGTGCGCTACACGGGTATTTGCGGCACCGATGTACACATTTACCAATGGGATGAATGGGCGCAGAAGACAATCCGGACGCCGATGACCATCGGACACGAGTTTGTGGGCAAGATTGTGGCGGTGGGGTCGAACGTGAGCGACTTTTTCCCCGGGGACGTGGTGAGCGGGGAAGGCCACGTGGTTTGCGGCCGCTGCCGGAACTGCCTGGCCGGCCGGCGTCACCTTTGCGCTTTTGCCCGGGGCGTCGGGGTCGACCGGGAGGGGGCTTTTGCCGAGCTGATTGCGTTGCCGATGAGCAACATCTGGAGGCACAATCCCGACGTCAACCAGGAAGTGGCCGCGATTTTCGATCCATTCGGAAATGCGGTGCATACAGCGCTTTCCTTTCCCGTGCTGGCGGAGGACGTTCTGATTACGGGAGCCGGTCCGATCGGGATCATGGCCATTCCGGTGGTGCAGCACGCGGGGGCGCGGCATGTGGTGGTGACGGATCTGAATCCTTTCCGGCTGGAGCTGGCGCGGAAGATGGGCGCCACGCTGGCGGTGAATCCGAACGAGACCCCGCTGGCCGAAGTGCAGAAGCGGCTGGGCATGGTGGAGGGCTTCGATGTGGGGTTGGAGATGTCAGGCAGCGCACAAGCCCTGCGCGACATGATCGCCAATATGAGTCACGGGGGAAAAATTGCGATTCTGGGCATCCCCGCCAAGGAGGTGGCGATCGATTGGCGGCAGGTGATCTTCAGCGGGCTGACGCTCAAGGGCATCTACGGACGCGAGATGTACGAAACCTGGTACCGGATGACGGTGATGCTGGAGTCCGGTGTGGACATTTCTCCCGTGATTACGCACCGCTTTTCTTATCGGGATTTTCAGCAAGGCTTTGACGCCATGGTTTCAGGCGAAACCGGGAAAGTGGTGCTGGACTGGACGAGCGCGGGTGAGTAAAGGTGGAAAGCTCGAATTCACGGGATTCGAAATAGGCGCGATTCCGGCCAGAGGGCCAGTTTGACTTTACGTTCCCTTAGGGGCTAAAGCCCCCTCTCCTTTTGAAGGCCTTTTCCTTCGGGTTGAGGCCCCTACCCTTCAAACCGACCGGCTACCCGATTCCGGAAACCCGATGGACGGCGATTATCATTGGAAGCCGCTGGGTGTGAATCATGGCGACCGGAGAATACGACGTTTTCCTCAGTCACGCTTGGGCCGACGGCGACCGCCCGCAACAGATCGCCGAGGCGCTCACCCAAGCCGGCCTGCGCGTATGGTTTGACGCCGCCGAAATCGCCGACTTCTCCTCCATCACCCGCGCCGTCACCGAAGGCCTAGCCAACTCCAAGGCGCTCCTCGCCTACTACTCCGCGACCTACCCCCTCCGCCGCGCCTGCCAATGGGAGCTGACGGCGGCTTTCCTGGCCGCGCAAAGCGAAGGCGACCCGCGCCGCCGCGTGCTTGTCGTTAATCCCGAGAGCGGCCCTGCCCACATCCATCCCATCGCGCTCCGCGACGCCAAGTTTCTCCAGGCGCCCACCTCCGACGGCGAGATGGAGCGCCTCGTCGAGGCCATCGTCGATCAGGTTGGCCAACTCACCACGCCGCTGGCCGACATTCAGCCTCTCACCGCGCCCAACTGGTACGGCATCAAGCCGGTTGGCTCAACCCGCTTTGTCGGCCGCCTGAAAGAGATGTGGGAGATCCATTCGCTGCTCCATGCCGGCGATGTGGCGCAGATTACCGGCGCCGTCTCGGCCACGGGTGGCATCGGTCAGGTGCAGGGCCTCGGCGGGGTAGGCAAATCCCTGCTGGCCGAGGAGTACGCGCTGCACTTTGGCGCGGCCTATCCCGGGGGCGTCTTCTGGCTGCGCGCCTACGGCAACGACGATGCCAACGCCGCCCTCGGCCCCGAGGAGCGCGATGCGTTGCGTTCCGACCAGGTTCGCGGGATCGCCGAGCGGCTGGGCATCAACGCCCAGGGGCTCACGACGGATCAAGTGGAGGGCGCACTGGCCCACACGATCGGCAGTGAAGGGAAGTGCTGCCTGTGGGTGGTGGATGACGCGCCCAACGGCATGGAACCCGACGCGCTGCGCCGCTGGTTCGCGCCGCACGCGCTGGCGCGGACGCTCATCACCACCCGCAGCCATGAGTACGGCTCATTGGCCAGGGGCATTGACCTTTCCGTGCTCACGCCGGATGAGGCGCATCAACTGCTCACTTCGCGGCGCCCTCCCGCGGGCGAAGCCGAAGACAACGAGGCGCGGCTCCTTGCCGAGGACCTGGGACGCCACGCCCTGGCCCTCGATGTCACCGCCTCGGCGCTCGTCTCGTACGGAAGCGACGAACCTTACCACAAGTTCCGCGAGGAACTGGCGAGCCGGGACGATGACGCGCTGGAGCTGGCCACCGAACTGGCGGACGCGCTGCCCAACGGCCACGAAAGAAGCATCGCCCAAACCATGCTGCGCAGCATCCGCCATTTGGGCGACGCAGCGCTGGACTTTTTACGCCTCGCCTCGGTTCTCGCGGTCGCGCCCATTCCCGCGTCGTTGGTCAAAGCAGTTTTTGAAAAGGCCGACGGTCTCGACCCGGGAAGAGCCGAGCAGCGCCAGCGCAAAGCGTTTTACGAGGTGACCAAGGCCTCCTTGGCGGAAATCGCCGGCGAAAAGGGAGAAGCGCGCACCGTGCACACGCTGGTTTCCCGCGCCGTGCGCTTCCACGAGCGAGCGCAGTCCAGCCGGACGCAGGCCCTGCGGGAAGCAGCGATCGAGGCGCTGGTTCTGGAGATCGCCCAGGCGGCTCCCGACCCGCGGCTGCATAAGCAAATCGAGCTCCACGTGGCGCACGCGCGCCAACTCGTCTCTATTCCATCCACAATGAATGAAGCCCTTCTTGCAAATTGGGTGGCCCGCTATGATTTCGAACGCGGAGCATACGCCTCAGCGCGAACAGTACTCGAACGCGAGCTCCAGTTCCACCGCGGCCATCGGGGACCCGAGCACCCCGACACGCTCACTGTCATGAACAACTTGGCGGAAACTCTACGCGCCCAAGGAGAACTGTCGGGTGCGCGCAGGCTGCACGAAGAAGCGCTCGAAATCGGGCGCCGCGAGCTGGGAGTTGAGCACCCGAATACGCTCGCCTCGATGGGCAGCCTGGGGATGACTCTACGCGCCCAGGGGGATTTGCCCGGCGCGCGCGTGCTGGAAGAAGAGGTGCTCGCAATCCGCCGCCGCGTGCAGGGGCCGGAGCATCGCAACACCTTGACTGCGATGAACAACCTGGCCGCGACTCTGCAGGCCGAGGGAGATTTACGCGGCGCGCGCAGGCTACACGAAGAAGCGCTCGCAATCCGCCGCCGAGTGCTAGGGCCAGAGCACCCGGATACGCTCCAATCAATGAATAACTTGGCGGAAATTCTGCAGGCCCAGGGAGATTTGGCGGGCGCGCGCAAGCTGCAAGGAAGGACTCTCGAACTAAAGCGATCTTTGCTGGGGCCCGAGCATCCGGACACGCTCACCTCGATGAGCAACCTGGCGGCGACTCTTGAGGCGCAAGGAGATTTGTTCGGCGCGCGCAAGCTGCAGGAAGAGGTGCTTGAGGTTCGCCGCCATGTGTTGGGTCTGGAGCACCCGGATACGCTCACTTCGATGAACAATTTGGCGGAGACTCTGCGGATCCACGGAGATCTGGCCGGCGCGCGCAAACTGCAGGAAGAAGTACTCAAGATCTCCCGCCGTGTGCGAGGGCCCGAGCACCCGAGTACGCTCACATCGATGAATAATCTGGGACTGACTCTGCGGGCCCAAGGAGATTCACGCGGCGCACGCAGGCTACACGAAGACACGCTCGCCC
>JASHTU010000583.1 GCA_030040395.1 Acidobacteriaceae bacterium | reverse complement strand
CGGCATCGCGGCCTCTTTCTGGGCCCCAACGTGCGCGAGGCCGTGGCCGCGGGACGCGCCGATTACACGCCCATCTTCCTGAGCGAAATTGAGGGCCTTTTCGAAAATGGCGCATTGCCACTCGACGTCGTGCTCATGCAGGTTTCTCCGCCTGACGCGCATGGATTCGTGAGCCTGGGCACGACCGTGGACTGCACGCTCACGGCCACGCGCTTCGCCAAGGTTACGATCGCGGAAGTCAACGACCGCATGCCGCGCACGCATGGCGATACGGCGATCCACGTCAGCCGCATCTCCGCTATCGTCGAGAGCTCGCGCCCGCTGTTGGAGTTACACGCGGAGCCCTTCACTGAAATGCACATGCGCGTGGCCCGTAATGTGGCCTCACTCATCCCCGACGGCGCTACGTTGCAAACCGGCATTGGCGGCGTTTCAGACGCGGTGCTGCACTGTCTCGACGACAAACATGACTTAGGCATTCATACGGAGATGTGCCCCGACGGCGTCATCGATTTGATGGAGTCGGGCGTCATGACGGGCGAGCGGAAATCTCTGCATCGCGGCAAGGCGGTGGCGGCCTTTGTTCTGGGCACGCAGCGGCTCTTCGATTTCATTCACGAGAATCCCAGTTTCGAGTTCCGGTCAATCGGTTATACGAACGATCCGTTTGTGGTGGCGCAAAACGAACGCATGGTGGCCATCAATTCTGCGTTGCAAATCGATCTGACCGGCCAGGTTTGCGCCGATTCAATGGGGACCAAGCCATACAGCGGGTTCGGCGGCCAGATCGACTTTATTCGCGGCGCTGCTCGCTCACGAGGCGGAGTCCCCATCATCGCGCTGCCTTCGACGGCGCGCGCCGGGGCCGTGTCTCGGATTGTGCCTGTGCTTGAGCCGGGCGCAGGCGTGGTGACCTCGCGCGCCGACGTGCATTACGTGGTCACCGAGCATGGCGTCGCTTATTTGCACGGAAAGACCCTGCGTGAACGCGCCGAGGCGCTGATCGCCATCGCCGAGCCGCGATTTCAATCTGAATTGGAGGACTTTGCACTGCGCTCGCATTACCTGGAGCGCGAAAAAGCGGCGGTCGCCTGCGTTTAAACGCCGGCGCGCGCCGAAGAAGGTGAGGGAATGGCGGAAGGGAACAAATTCGAGGCGAAGAAGCAGGATCGCGGTTGGCTGCAGATCGATGGAGACGAATGCAAAGGGTGCGGGTTATGCATCGAGGCGTGCCCTCCAAAAGTCATCGCCATGAGTGAGGAACTGAATCACTACGGTTATCGAACCGCAATCTACGCGGGCGCGGGCTGCACCGGATGCGGCGTTTGTTTCATGGTCTGCCCGGAGCCGGGCGCGATTACCGTGTTCCGCGCCGTGGTTCAGCGCGCGGAAGGGTCCAGCCGTGCAAACGCCCGCGTCGAGGAGGCGATTTCATGCGCAAGCAACTGATGAAGGGCAATGAAGCCATCGTCAAAAGCGCCATCCTCGCCGGCTGCCGCGGCTTTTACGGTTATCCCATCACCCCGGCCAGCGAGATCGCTGAGGCCGCGGCGCTCTACATGCCAAAAGCTGGCGGTGTCTTTGTGCAGGCGGAAAGCGAAGTGGCGGCCATCAACATGCTCTACGGCGCGGCGTCGGCGGGCGTGCGGGCCATGACCGCATCGAGCGGGCCAGGCATCAGCCTCATGCAGGAAGGCATCAGCTACATGGCCGGTGCGGAGTTGCCATGCGTCATTGCCGACATAACCCGCGGCGGCCCGGGCCTGGGCAACATCGGCTCCGAGCAGGGCGACTACCATCAGGTGGTGAAAGGCGGCGGACACGGCAACTACCGCACCATCGTGTTGGCGCCGTACTCCGTCCAGGAAATGGCGGATTTGACGGCTCTGGCCTTCGAGCTCGCGGACCGCTACCGCAACCCGGTGTTCGTGCTCGCGGACGGCTTTGTCGGGCAGATGATGGAGCCGGTTGAGTTTCCCCAAAGGGCCATCGAGGCTCCCATGCCCCCGTGGGCGGTTGCGGGCACGACGGCCACGCGCGGCAATCTCATCACCTCGCTGCACATGGACTGCGACGATTTGGAAGCGCATGTTCTCGCGCTCCAAGCCAAGTACAAACTCGCCGAGCAGCACGAAGCCCGCGCGGAACAATGGTGCGCCGAAGATGCGGAGATCGTGCTCGTCGGCTACGGCATCGTGGGGCGCATTCTGAAGGCGGTCACCGCCGAGGCGCGCGCCGGTGGCCTCCCTGTGGGTGTGCTGCGGCCGATCACGCTTTTTCCATTTCCAATTGCACATTTCCAACGTCTCGCCTCGCGCGCTCGCGTCTTTGTCGTCGTGGAGATGAGCAACGGCCAGTTACTCGACGATGTGCGCCTGGCGCTTAACGGCGTCCGCCCCGTCGAGTTCCTGAGCCGCGTGGGCGGCAACGTGCCGTCTCACGATGAAGTGCTCCAGTTTGTGCGCAAGCAGGCGCTGCGGTTCATCGGAGAGGAGCGAATGGCGCATGTCTAGCGAAGTGGTCCAGGAATATGCAGTCGCGCAAGGGAGGGCCAAATCTTTCTACACGCGCTACGAACGCAAAGACGAGTTGCAGCGCCAGACTCACTATTGTCCCGGCTGCGGCCACGGCGTCGTTCACAAAATGCTCGCCCGCGCTATCGACGAACTCGGCGTCCAGGACCGGACCATTCTCGTGGGTCCGGTGGGCTGCTCGGTCTTCACGTATTACTACTTCGACGTGGGCAACATCCAGGCCGCGCACGGGCGCGCGCCCGCCGTCGCCACGGCCATGAAGCGCAGCCGTCCGGAAAGCATCGTCATCAGCTACCAGGGCGATGGCGATCTTTCGGCCATCGGCACAGCGGAGATTCTGCATGCGGCGAATCGCGGCGAAAATATCTCCGTCATCTTTGTCAATAACGCCATCTACAGCATGACCGGCGGACAGGCCGCGCCCACCACGTTGATCGGCCAGAAGAGCACGACCACGCCAGAGGGGCGCAGAGCCGCAACCGAGGGCTACCCGCTTCATGTGAGCGAACTGCTGGCTACGCTGGAGGCGCCTGTGTACATCGAGCGAGTAGCCTTGGGCGACAATAAGCAGATTGCGCAGGCCACTCGAGCCATCCGCCGCGCCGTCGAAAACCAGGCGCGCGGATTGGGCTTTTCGCTGGTTGAAGTGCTCTCGCCCTGCCCGACGATTTGGAAGATGAATCCCGTCGAGGCGCAGCACTGGGTGCGCGACGTGATGGAGAAAACCTTTCCGCTGGGCGTCTTTCGTGACCACACCAGGGAAGCCGCGCCGCGGCCCGCGCCTCCGCCGGCGCCGGCTCTCGACGAAATTCCGCGCCTTCTTGGCGTCGCCGAGCAAGACTTGCCTGCGAATCATGGGCGCGCCCTCGCCCGTGATAAGCAAATCGATCTTCAGGTGCGCATTGCGGGTTTCGGAGGACAAGGCGTGCTGTTGATCGGCGAGGTGCTGGCGGAAGCAGGTCTCGACGCCGGACTTGAAGTCTCGTGGCTACCGTCCTACGGGCCGGAGATGCGCTCCGGGACGTCGAACTGTCATGTGCGCCTTTCGAGCCAACCCGTCGATTCGCCGCTGGTCGCCGTGCCCAGCGTGTTGGTGGCGATGAACGAACCCTCGCTGCGCAAGTTCGATCTGACGGTGCGTCGCGGCGGATGGGTGATCTACAACGGCGACGCGTTTCCCGCCGATTGCATGAGAGAAGGCGTGCACGTCCTTGCTCTCCCGTTCACCCGATTGGCCGACGAACTGGGCGACCCGCGCGTGTCGAACATGGTGATGCTGGGCGCGTTGCTGGAAATCGACGGCGTCCTGCCCCAGGCCAGCGTCGACGCCGCGCTGCGGCGCCTGGTGAAAAATCCGCGCTGGATCGCGTTGGACGAGCGCGCGCTGGCCCGCGGACGGGAACTCTTCAAGGAATCGCTGAGGCAGGAAGGCGCAGAAGCCATGGGTGGAGGAATGAAATGAAAGCGGACGCAGATCCCAACCTGATCGTCTATTTCGGCGGCGAATATATGCCGCTGGCCGAGGCGCGCGTCGGCATCCTTACCCACGCCCTGCACTACGGCACGGGGGTCTTCGAGGGCATTCGCGCCCACTGGGAAGAGAGCGCGCAAGAGTTGTTCGTGCTTCGCCCACAGGAGCATTTCGAGCGCTGGAAACGAAACTGCGGCATTCTGCGCATTGAAATTCCGCTTTCTCCCCAAGAGCTTTGCGAGGTCCTGCTTGAACTCATGCGGCGCAACGCGTTCCGCGCCAACGTCTACATTCGGCCCATCGCCTACAAGTGCGCCGAGCGCATCGGCGTGGCGCCCGACGAACAGGACGCCTTCGCCATGGTTGCGTTACCCTTCGGCGAATACCTGCACGCCGAACAGGGCCTGCATGCCGGGGTCAGCCCCTGGCGTCGCGTGGAAGATAACGCGATTCCGGCGCGCGCCAAGATTTGCGGCGCGTACGCCAATAGCGCTCTCGCCAGCGACGAAGCGCGCCGCAGCGGATTCGACGAGGCCATCCTACTCGACGAGAACGGCCATGTGGCCGAAGGCGCCACCTGCAACATCTTCATGGCGCGCCAGGGAAAACTCATTACGCCTCCGGTGACCGACAACGTCCTCGAGGGCATTACGCGCGACTGCGTGATGACGCTCGCCGCCCGCGAGTTAGGCCTCGAAATCGTCGAGCGCTCGATTGACCGCAGCGAGCTGTACGTCTGCGACGAACTCTTTCTTACTGGCACGGCGGTGGGTCTGGCGCCGGTGGTGCGCGTCGATCACCGGCCGGTGGGCGACGGGGTCATCGGCCCGCTCGCCCGCCATTTGCTCCAGTTGTACTTCGACGCCACACGCGGGCATTTGCCGGTTTACCGCAAATGGCTGCTGGGCGTCTATCAGGCGCGCCAGAAACCCGGGCAGGAGGCGGCCCGAATGGTGGAAACAAGTGTGGCCTGAGCGGAAGCCAGCCCGCCGCGGCGGGCGGTGACTCCGGCCCGGGCAAGGAGGAAATACCAATGCTGACAACAACCATGCCAGGGAACGCATACGACGTGGCCCTGGAAAACTTCGACGCCGCGGCCGACGCGCTGGGCCTCGAAAAAGACACGCGCGAGATGATCAAGTATCCGGAGCGCGTGCTGACAGTGAGCGTCCCGGTGCGGATGGACGACGGGCATATCCGCCGCTTTGAGGCTTACCGAGTGCAACACAGCACGGCGCGCGGGCCGGCCAAGGGCGGCATCCGGTTTCACCCTCAGGTGACACTGGACGAGGTGAAGGCGCTGGCCACGTGGATGACGTGGAAGTGCGCGGTCGTGAATATTCCCTATGGCGGCGGCAAGGGCGGGGTGACCTGCGACCCGAAGCACATGTCGCAGGGCGAACTAGAGCGGATGACGCGCCGCTACACGAGCGCGATTCTGCCGCTCATTGGTCCTCAACAGGACATTCCCGCGCCGGACGTTTACACCAATTCGCAAACCATGGCCTGGATCATGGATACCTACAGCATGACCAAGGGCTATACGATTCCCGGCGTGGTGACCGGCAAGCCGATTGGCCTGGGCGGATCGCTGGGCCGCAACGAAGCCACTGGGCGCGGCGTCTTCAACACCATTGAGTCGGCCTGCGAGCATCTGCACATGACGCTCAAGGGAGCCAAGGTCGTGGTGCAGGGCTTCGGTAACGCCGGCTCCATCGCCGCGCAGTTGCTGCATGACGCCGGAGCGAGGGTGATTGCGGTGAGCGACTCGACCGGCTGCGTCTACAACCGCGACGGGCTGAACGTTCCCGAACTGATCCATATGAAGGCGCTTTGCGGCCATGTGGATGGCTTCCCGGAGAGCGAGCCGATCCTTCCGCACGAACTGCTTGCGCTGGAGTGCGACATCCTGGTTCCGGCGGCGCTCGAAAACATGATTCACGCCGACAACGCCGGCGCGGTGCGGGCGCGCATCGTGGCCGAGGCGGCCAACGGTCCGGTGACTCCGGCGGCGGACAGAATTTTGGAGAGCAAGGGCGTGTTCCTTATTCCCGACATTCTGTGCAACGCCGGGGGCGTCACGGTGTCCTACTTCGAGTGGGTGCAGGACGAGCAGCACCTGTTCTGGGAGGCACAAGACATCTACAACCGCCTGGAGCGGGTGATGAAGACCGCTTTCCGCGAGGTGCTCAAGATCCACATCGACCGGAACCTGCCCATGCGCATCGCCGCGAACATGCTGGGCATCGGCCGGGTGGCCGAGGCCGTGCACATCCGGGGGATTTACCCGTAACTCAAGATTCTCCGGCCAACATTGA
>JASHTU010000582.1 GCA_030040395.1 Acidobacteriaceae bacterium | reverse complement strand
AGCGCAAGAAGTACAAGCTCCACGTGCGCGTGATGCTGAGCAAGTATCGCGGTTACGCCGAGTGTCCCGATTGCCGTGGCCAGCGGTTACGCGGCGAGGCGCGCGCGGTGCGCATCGGAAGCGAAAGGACGGGGGGCAAAAACATTTGCCAGGTAACGGCGATGACCATTGCCCAGGCGAAGGAGTTTTTTGAAGCGCTGAAGCTCACGCGCATGCAGGAAGAGATTGCCGGGCCGATTCTCGAAGAGGTGCGGCAGCGGTTGAGCTTTCTCGATGCGGTGGGGCTTGAATATCTCACTCTGGACCGGCTCGCCTCTACGCTCTCCGGCGGCGAGGCGCAGCGCATTCAATTGGCCACGTCGCTCGGTTCGCGGCTGGTGGGGGCGCTCTACGTCCTCGACGAGCCTTCCATCGGTTTGCACACGCGCGACACGGCGCGCCTCATTCACATTCTCGAAGAGTTGCGCGACCTGGGCAACACCATCCTGGTGGTGGAGCACGACGCCGACATTTTGCGCGCGGCCGACCACCTGCTCGACCTGGGCCCCGGCGCGGGCGAATTTGGGGGGAAACTTCTGGGGGAAGGAGTGCTGGCGGAGATTGAAGCGAATCCTCATTCCCTCACCGGCCGCTATCTCTCAGGCAAGATTTCCATTCCCGTGCCGACGCGGCGGCGCGAGCCGGGGCGCGAACGGCTGGCGCTCGGTGGCGCGCGCGCCAACAACCTGCACGGACTGGACGTCGAAATTCCTCTGGGCATGCTGGTGGCGATCACCGGAGTTTCAGGCTCGGGCAAGTCCACGCTCGTGCATCGGGTGCTTTATCACGCCGTGGCGCGGGCGCTGGGTCAGGCCGACGGTGCGGACCCCGGGGGCGCATTCGCGTCGCTGACGGGCGTGGAGCGCCTGAACGATGTGGTGCTGGTGGATCAAACGCCGATCGGGCGCACTCCGCGCTCAAACCCAGTGACTTACATCAAAGCATTCGACCTGATTCGCGAGCTGTTCGCCGCACAGCCCGACGCCAGGCGGCTGGGGCTCACGCCGGGCCATTTCTCCTTCAACGTGCCGGGCGGCCGCTGCAACACCTGCGAGGGCGACGGCACAGTCACTGTGGAGATGCAGTTTCTGGCCGACGTGGAACTGCCCTGCGAGGATTGCAACGGCACGCGCTACCAGGCGCGCATTCTTGAAGTCCACTACAAGGGCAAGAGCATTCACGACGTGCTGCAGATGACGGTGAAAGAGGCGCTGCGCTTTTTCGCCGGCCACTCCAAACTGCTGGAAAAGCTGGCGGTGCTGGATGAGATCGGGCTGGGCTATTTGCGGCTGGGCCAGTCGGCGACCACGCTTTCCGGAGGCGAAGCGCAGCGCGTAAAGCTGGCCGCGCACCTGGCGGCGGTGCGCGCCGTCAACGCTTCGGCCAAACCCTCGCAGGCCAGCCGCGTTCTTTATATCCTCGACGAGCCCACGACGGGCCTGCACTTCGACGACGTATCGAAGTTGCTAACGGCTTTCAAAAAGCTGATCGACGGCGGCGGTTCGTTGATCGTCATCGAACACAACCTTGACGTCATCAAGAGCGCCGACTGGGTGATCGATCTCGGGCCCGAGGGAGGCGAAGGCGGCGGACAAATTGTGGCGGAAGGACCGCCGGAGGAGATTGCGGGCAGTCTTCTGTCGCACACCGGCAAATGGCTGGCGCGGGTGCTGTAAGGATTCTCGGGATTACAGGCCCGGCAATTAGGTCTTGACGCGGTCTTGCGCTCAGCCTAGACTCACAAAGGTTTAGGCTTGCGGAGGGCGCTCCGGCGCGCTCAACGCACGCAAAGCCGCCACTTGGCTGCTGCGGCGGCGCCAAGGGGCCCCGGAATTTCGAGTGATATTGTGCTGCTCGAAGGGTTTGGGGATGGGAGCCGGGCAACGGACCACTGGCAAAACGGCAACAGAAAGAATGAGAGAGATGTTATGCCAACAGGAACAACCGGCGTGACCTTGGACCAGGAAATCAATCCCTGGGAGGCGCAAAGCACGCGTTTCGATTACGCCGCGAAGAAGCTGAACCTCGACGAGGGGCTGTGGAAGCTGCTGCGCACGCCCGAGCGCGAGATCATTGTGCATTTTCCCGTGGTGATGGATGACAGCCGGATCGAGATGTTTACGGGGTTCCGCGTGCAGCATTCGATTGCCCGCGGTCCTTGCAAGGGCGGCATCCGATATTCGCCCGAAGTGACGCTGGATGAAGTGCGCGCCTTGGCCAGTTGGATGACGTGGAAGTGCGCCGTCGTCAACATTCCCTTTGGGGGGGCGAAAGGCGGGGTGATTTGCGACCCCAAAGTGATGAGCCGCGGCGAAATCGAGCGGATGACGCGCCGCTACACCTCTGAGATCAGCGATTTCATCGGACCGGAGAAGGACGTTCCCGCTCCGGACGTGAACACCAACGAGCAGACCATGGCCTGGATCATGGACACCTACTCGATGCACGCCCGGCACACCGTAACCAGCGTAGTGACGGGCAAGCCGCTGAACATCGGGGGCTCGCGCGGACGCCTGGAAGCCACTGGGCGCGGCGTGATGGTGGTGTGCGACGAGAGCATGCGCTATCTGAATTTGCCGATTGACGACTGCCGGGTGGTGATTCAGGGCTTTGGCAACGTGGGCTCGAACGCGGCCCGTCTCATGATGGAGCACGGATACAAAATCATCGGTATTGCCGAGAAAGACGGCGGGTTGTTCAACCGCGCCGGCATCGACATCCATCAGTTGATCGAATACAAGTACCGCAACGAATCGATTCTTGGGTTCCCCGGAGCCGAAGCCACGCCGAGCGAGGAACTGCTGGTCTCCGATTGCGAGGTCCTCATTCCGGCCGCGACGGAAAACGTGATTACCAGCCGGAACGCCGGGAAAATCAAGGCCCGCATCGTGGTGGAGGGCGCCAACGGGCCCACCACCGCGGTGGCCGATGAGATTCTGGCGGAGAAGCGCACCTTT
>JASHTU010000581.1 GCA_030040395.1 Acidobacteriaceae bacterium | reverse complement strand
CGCCGCTTCGCAGAGCTACCCCGCGTTACCGTGCAACTGCCGATCTTCAACGAGCAGTTTGTCATCGACCGCCTGATCGAGGCGGTTTGCGCCATGGAGTACCCGCGCGAGAAGCTGGAAATCCAGGTCCTGGACGACTCGACCGACGAGACCCAGGCCGTCGCCGCCGCCATCGTCGACCGCTACTCCGCGCTGGGCGAACCCATCGTCCACATTCACCGCGCCAACCGGCACGGCTTCAAGGCCGGGGCCCTCGATGCCGGTCTCCACGTGGCCAAAGGCGAGTTTGTGGCCATCTTCGACGCTGATTTTGTTCCCCCCTCCGACTGGCTGATGAGGGTTATCCACCACTTCGCCGAACCCGACGTGGGCATGGTGCAGACTCGCTGGACGCATCTCAATCGCGATTACAGCATGTTGACCCAGATCGAAGCCATTCTCCTCGACGGCCATTTTGTGCTCGAACATGGCGCCCGCGTTCGATCCGGCAAGTTCTTCAACTTTAATGGCACGGCCGGGATGTGGCGCCGCCAGGCCATCGCCGACGGCGGCGGCTGGCAGCACGACACCCTCACCGAAGACACCGATCTCAGCTATCGCTCGCAGATGGCCGGCTGGCGATTCAAGTATTTGCCCGAAGTCGAGTGCCCGGCCGAATTGCCCATCGAAATGACCGCGTTCAAAACCCAGCAGGCGCGTTGGGCCAAGGGGCTCATCCAAACCAGCATCAAGGTGTTGCCCGAGGTTTTCCGGTCGAAGAGCCCATGGTCCAACAAGGTTGAGGCCGTTTACCACCTGACGGCTAACCTCAGCTATCCCCTGATGGTCATCATGTCGGCGTTATTACTGCCGGCCATGATCTGCCGGTTTTACCAGGGCTGGTTCCAGATGCTGTTGATCGATTTTCCCCTCTTCACCGCGTCCAGTTTCTCCATCGCGGTTTTCTACCTGATGAGCCAACGTGAGCTTTATCCCAAAACATGGAAGAAAACGTACTACTATCTTCCGTTTTTGATGGCCCTCGGCATCGGCCTCACGGTCACCAACAGTAAAGCGGTGATGGAAGCGTTGTTCGGCATAAAGAGCTCCTTCGTCCGCACGCCCAAGTACCGGGTAGCGCAAAAAGGCGAGAAATCGCAAGCCGCCAAATACCGCAAGCGGCTCAAGCTGGCGCCCTGGATCGAGTTGCTGCTGGGCTTCTATTTCTTTCTCGCCATTCTCTACACCTTCTCCAATCAGAACTATTTCACGGCTCCTTTCCTGATCCTGTTCGTCGTCGGCTACTGGTACACCGGGCTGATGAGCCTGCTGCAGGGCCGCTTTGAGCGCTGGCGCTCCGGCGGGCCCGCTGCTGAAGAGTCGAGCCCCAAGCCCTTTCCGGTGGGAGTGTGAAGACGGGGCAATGCACAAGCAAACGGGGCATTGTGCGTCGGCTCGATTTTCCTAACCGCCGTTCCATGCCGTAGACTTTTGGGAAGAGATGCAGGAGCGGATCGAAAACCTCATTAAGCTGCAAAACGTCGAACTGGACCGCACCCGGCTCACCCAGGAAGCCCGCGCTCTGCCAGCCGAGTCCACGCAAGCTGAAGCTGCGCTGGCCGCAGCCGAGCGCCGCTCCGCCGGCATTTCCGCAACCCTCAGCCGCGAAGACTCGCTGCGCAACCGGCTGGAGCGCGAAATCGATGCGCATCGCCAAAAAGCTGCTCGTTTTCGCGTGCAGCTCGATTCCGTCAAAACCCCTGCCCAAGCCGAGGCCATCGAACACGAAATCCAGTTTGCCGGAGCCGAAATCGAGCGCCTCGAAAACGAAGAGTTTGCCAGCCTGGAGCGCGCCGAAGCCCAGGAAGCCGAGCTTGCCCAATCGCGCACCCAGGTGGAGCTTTTGGCCGCATCGCTCGATGCCGTTCGCGCCCGCGTGGCAGGGCGGAAGCAGGAGTTGGTGGCGGAACTCGCCGCTCTCGACCACGAACGCGAGGGGCTGCGGCCGCAGATCGACGCCGAGTTGCTGAACCGCTTTGACCGCCTCGCCGCTGCTCGCGGAACCGGCATTGCCCGCGCCGAAAACCAGCAATGCGCGGGCTGCCGCATGGGCCTGCGCCCGCAAACATGGAACCAGCTCCGCGAAGGCGAACTGCTGGCCTGCGACAGTTGCCAACGCCTGCTCTACTGGGACCCCGCTTTTGCGCCCGCTCCGAAGGCCCCTCAGCCGGAAGCGGTTCCGGGCGCCGGCCGCGCCATCCGCAAGCCTCGTCAAGCCGGCGCCTGACGGCGCCTCTCCGGCTCGCGTTCGGTGCAAAAGAGGGAACAGGTTGGGCCGATGGAGTAAAATTCTTTCCGCATGTCGCAACTATTCTTGGATTTACGTGTCTAACTGTGGCGGCGCGCGATCCCTGGAGATGATTACGGGCCCTTCCATCCCGCACCCGTAGAAGCCGCGAGAGCCGATGTAGCCGTGCGGTCGCGGGGAGCCGGGTTACCTGCCTATGCCATAACGGTGAGGGCGAGACCATTGCCAAGTCCCCTCACATCAAGCCTTACGGTAAGGAGACCGGAAATGCGAAAGACTTTGCTTTTCCCCGTCCTGGCGGCGACGCTCTGCGCCCTGCTGGCCGGCTGCGGCTCGAATCTGACCAACTCCACGTCGAATCCTGCTCCCGCAGCGAACTCGGCGCCCGTTACCCTCAGCATGACCGACGATCCTCCCGCCGGGGTCTCGGTGCTCTTCTTCCAGATCACGCTCACTGACGCCTCCCTCACCCCCGCGTCCTCCTCCTCATCGACGTCGCCCGTTTCTCTTCTCGGCAGCACTCCGGTGCAGATCGACGTCACCCAGCTTCAGGCGCTTTCCGCATTTTTGAGCACCGCCAATGTGACGGCCGGGATGTACAACAGCCTGAGCCTCACCTTCGCCAGTCCGCAGTTGGTGATTTTCAACGCCTCCAACACTTCCATCGCCAGTTCCTGCGCGGTCGGCTCAGTGTGCGAAATCGCGCCCAGCGTGGATGGCTCCTCCACCGTGAGCTTGACCTCGGCTCCGTTCCCGGTGACGATTTCCGCAACCTCGCCCCTCGGATTCCTGATCGATTTCCACCTCAACACCATCATTCAATCCGATCTATCCGTGAACCTGGGTGTCTCGAATGGCGTGACGGTGGCCGAACTGCCCCCGGTTATCCCTCCGCAGCCGCCTCGATTCGGTTTCGTGACCGGCACAGTGGAAATGGTAAACACCAGCCAGAGCCAGTTCACGCTGCAAACTCCCTGGGGCAAGACCTTTACTTTCGACACAGGCACTTCGACAACTTACAACGACTTTCCCGCAAGCGCCTGCACGACCGCCGGCTTTTCTTGCTTGGCTCAAGGGCAGGTGGTGCAGGTTCAGGTGACTGGCGTGCAGTCTGGTGGAGTCCTGACAGCAGGCCAAATCACCTACGTGCAAGCTGCCAGTCAGCAGACCGTGGAAGGAACCATCATCGGGTATAACGCCACGCAGTTGAAGTTGCTTGTGCATCAAAACCGGTCCAACGATATCAGCTTCCCACTGGGCGGGATAGCTGTGGTCACCATCGACAAAGGCGCCACCTTTTCCGTCGACGCGAACGGCTTCACGATTCCCGCCGGGATGGTTTTTGCGGGGATTGAAAACCTGACCCGCGGGCAGGGAGTCCAGGTTGCAGTCGAGCCAGGGACGCTCACAGCTCCGAACACTTCCAGCAATATCATCGGCTGGGGACCACCTTCGTCG
>JASHTU010000580.1 GCA_030040395.1 Acidobacteriaceae bacterium | reverse complement strand
TCAGTCTTTCCGGAGGCTGGATTTCCGGCTTACACTCAACCGCATGGACAACGAACGCATCCGCACATTCTGTCTCGCGCTGCCCCACGTGGCGGAGACGGTGAGCTGGGGGCATCACCTGGTGTTCTGGGTGGGCGACCGGGCGGTCGGCGGCAAGATGTTCGCCATGACCGATCTCGATGGATCGGGCGTGGGCGTTCTGAACTTCCACTGCGGCGCGGAACGAGTTTACGAACTTTTGGAGAGAGAGGGAATTCGCGCCACGCCTTATCTGGCGAAGGCGCACTGGGTGACTGTGGAAAGATGGGACGCGCTGCGGCCCAGGGAAATCGAAGATGAGTTGCGGCGGGCTCATGCGTTGATTTACGAGAAGCTGCCCAAGCGGACTAAGGCGATTCTGGCCATGCCGGAAAAGGAGAAGATGAAGCTGATCCGGGAGCGGAAAAAGCGGCTGGCGCAGCACAGGGACGCCAGCCGAAAGTAGGATTTTTCAGGGTTCAAATCGCCTCCAAGGGCTCCGGGGCGTGACACGTAAGGAACGCGCGGGCGCATTTTTTCGGGACGACAAAATTGACAGTGAATGGAGAGGCCGCACGTGCATCGGTTGGGAGCAACACGGAGCCGTTTGAAGGCCGATCATCTGCTGCAGACGCCGGACACGTTTATTCGCTCGCCGTTGCCCGGGGCATCAGGCGTGGAATTCGTGATCCACGCGGCGCCGCAAATGGGCGCGCGGTTCACCGAGATGACGGCGGAATTCGTGGCCGGCGGTTCGCTCGGTCCCGCGCCGGCGCAGCGGTTTGTGTACGTGCTCGAGGGGGAGTTGGCGCTGACGGTGGGGGGCAGGGAACATGTACTGGGCAAAGGAGGATTCGCTTACCTGGGGCAGGGGGCGGCGCACACGGTGCGCGCTGTGAGCGCGGCGCGCGCGGCGGTGATCGAGAAGCCGTATGAGGCGCTGCCCGGCGCGCCGGCGCCAGAGATAGTGGTGGGCGACGAAGCGGCGGTTACGGCTGCGCCCCTGATGGGCGACGAGGCGGTGCGCGTGCGCGCGCTGATGCCCGATGGGCCCGAGTACGATTTCGCCGTGAATACGATGACGTTCGATCCCGGCGCGGCGCTGAGCATGGTGGAGATTCACGTGATGGAACATGGGCTGCTGATGCTCGAGGGCGGCGGCATTTACCGGCTGAGCGAGGCGTGGTATCCGGTCCAGGCCGGCGACTTTATCTGGATGCGCGCGTATTGCCCGCAGTGGTTTGGCGCGCTGGGCAAGCGGCCGGCGAAGTATCTCATCTACAAGGATTGGCGGCGGCATCCATTGGGAGCGTGAAACATGACCATCACCCGACCGAGACTTACAATCGACGGGCTGATGGCGGAGCTGATTGCGCTGGCGCGAACGCTGGCGCGGCTGGCAGGATAGCGCGACGCAAGCCTGCTTTGCAAGCCGGCGGCGCCGATGTATGCTAGGCGATAACCCGTGCGGCCTTTTCCGGTTTCTGCGCGCATGAGCTCGAATGCGACAACCCGCATTGTTGGCGCTCCCGTTCCGCGCAAGGAGGGAATAAACAAACTGCTGGGCCGCGCGCAATACGTAGACGACATCGAGCGGGACGGCATGTGGCATGGCGCCGCGGTGCGCAGCGCAATTCCGCGCGGGACGATTCGCTCCATTACTTACGATCCCCGCATCGACTGGAGCGAGTTAGCCGTGGTCACGGCGGCCGATGTTCCCGGTGAAAATTGTATACAACTGAAAGTGGCCGACCAACCATGCCTGGCCGACGGCAAAGTGAATCACTGCGAAGAGCCAATCGTGCTGCTGGCGCACCCGGACAAGCACAAGCTGGGTCAAGCCGTCGCGGCGGTGAGGATCGAATACGATCCGTTGCCGCCAGTGTTCACCATCGAAGAGAGCGAGCGGCAGGACCGGATTGTGTGGGGCGAAAACAATTTGCTCGAGAGTTTTCTGCTCGAGAAGGGCGACGTAGACGCGGCGTGGGCGGAAGCGCGCCAGATCGTGGAAGGCGAGTACCGCACCGGAGCGCAGGAACACCTCTACATCGAAAACAACGGCATGATTGCGGAGTACAGCGCCGAGAACGGGGTGACGGCGTGGGGTTCGCTGCAGTGCCCGTATTACGTCTTCAAGGCGCTGCGCGGAGTGTTCGGATTGCCCGAGGAAAAAGTGCGCGTGGTGCAAACCGAGACCGGCGGCGCATTCGGCGGCAAAGAGGATTATCCTTCGATTTTGGCCTGCCACGCCGCGCTGCTGGCGATGAAGTGCGGGCATCCGGTGAAGATGGTCTACGACCGCATGGAGGATTTGGCGGTGACCACCAAGCGGCACCCGTCGCGGGTGCGCCACCGCACGGCGCTCAATGGCGAAGGCAAGCTGCTGGCGATGGAAATCGATCTGGCGACGGATGGAGGCGCCTACGCGACGCTTTCGTCGACGGTGCTTTCGCGCGCCACCCTGCACGCGGCGGGGCCCTATGCGTGCCCCAATGTGCGCGTGCGCGCGCGTTCCTGGGCCACCAATCACGTTCCTTATGGGGCGTTTCGCGGTTTCGGCGCGCCGCAGGCGATCTTTGCCATGGAGCGCCACATGGATGAGGTCGCTGCGGCAATCGGGCTGGATCCGGTGGAACTGCGGCGCAGAAATTTTCTTCATCAAGGCGACACCAACGCCAGCGAACAGTTGATGCGCGAGCCGGTGATTCTGGATCGGCTGCTGGATCGCGCGCTGGCCGAAAGCGATTACCATGCGAAGCGGGCGCGCTTTTCGCGGGAGAATCCGGCGAGGACAGTGAAACGTGGCATGGGCATTGCCGCGTTTTATCACGGCTCTGGATTTACGGGTTCGGGCGAGGTGTATTTGAACTCGCTGGCCGGCGTGGATGTGACGCCGGCGGGACAAGTGCGCGTGCTGGTGTCGAACACGGAGTTCGGACAGGGCACGAATACCATTCTCACGCAAATTGCCGCGGAGGCTTTGGGCGTGGATTACAGCGATGTTGCGATGGCTGCGCCGGATACTGCAATGGTTCCCAACAGCGGGCCGACGGTGGCGTCGCGCACGTCGATGGTAGTGGGCCGGTTGGTGGAACGCGCAAGTTTGCAGCTTGTCGCGATGCTGCGCGAGCATGCGGGACTCGGCGCCGGCTACACGCGGGACGAGTTTCTCGCCGCCTGCGAGCGGCAACGCGCCGCGCATGGCGAGGTCCGGTCGTTGTGCCGCTACGAGGCGCCGCCGGGAATCTCTTGGGACGACGAGAATTATCACGGTGAAGCGTATGGCGCCTATGCGTGGGCGGTCTATGTGGCGCAGGTAGCCGTCGATATGGTGACCTATTCGGCCGAAGTGGAGGAGTTCTGGGCGGTGCAGGAAGTGGGCCGGGTGTTGAACCCGGTGCTGGCAGCGGGGCAGATCGAGGGGGGCGTCGCGCAGGGCATTGGCTACGCGCTCTACGAAAAGGTGGTGGTGGAAAACGGGCGCATGGCGAACAATCAGATGACGAACTACATTATGCCCACGGCCGAGGATGTTCCGCCGATTCATGTCTATTTTGAAGAGATTCCCTTTCACCACGGAGGATTCGGAGCCAAGGGTATAGGCGAACTGCCGCATGACGGGCCGGCGCCGGCGATCGTAAATGCGATCCGTGATGCGACAGGGATTGGATTTCGCGCCATTCCGCTGCTGCCCGAGGACCTGTTTGCAAGGCTTGCCTCGCAGGAAAGCGTGGAGGAGCCCGCCGCTTTATGAGCGCACGCCGGTCGGCGATTCATTTTACGGTGAATGGCGAGCGGCGCGCGGTCCAGGCGCCGCCCATGAAGCGGCTGCTCGACGTACTGCGCGAAGACCTGCGTCTGACGGGAACGAAGGAGGGATGCGGCGAGGGCGAGTGCGGCTCTTGCTCGGTGCGGATGAACGGCGAACTGGTGAACAGTTGCCTGGTGCCGGCGCTGCAGGCCGAGGGCGCGGAGATTCAGACCGTAGAAGGGCTGGCCCTTGACGGGCGGCTCCATCCTTTGCAGCAGGCATTCCTCGAGCGCGGAGGCGCGCAATGCGGCGTTTGCACTCCGGGCATGTTGATGGCCGCGGCGCAACTGCTGGACCACAACGCGCACCCGACGTTGCCCGAGATTCGCGAGGCGCTGGCTGGCAATCTCTGCCGGTGCACGGGGTTCATCCGCATCTTTGAATCGGTGGTTGCGGCGGCGGCCGCGAAAATGGACGAGCGCGCGTCCGAAGCGGTGCTGGAGCAGGCGCACAATGCGCGGTAGCGCGGAGGCGCACGAACTGGTCGCGCCCGGCAGCCTGGACGCGGTGCTGGAGCTGCTTGCCTTGGAGCCGGGTCAGTGGACGCCGATTGCGGGAGGCACCGAGCTGATGGTGGCGTTTTCCGCGGGGCGGCTCAATGCGCCGAAGCTGGTCAGCTTATGGGGCATTCCCGATCTGCGCTTCATCGAGACAACAGTGGAGAGCGTGGCTATTGGGGCGGGCGCCACCTTCCTTGATTTGCGCGCCGACACGGTTCTGGCCGCGGAGCTGCCGCTGCTTGCCCGGGCGTCGAGTTGGATCGGGTCGATCGCCAACCAGAGCCGGGCGACCATCGGCGGGAACCTGGTGAATGCTTCGCCGGCTGCGGATTCCTCGCCGGCGCTGCTGGCGTACGACGCGGAGATCGAGCTGGTGTCAGTGCGGGGCCGGCGCCGCATTGCTTATCGTGAGTTTCACACCGGTTATAAACAGAACGCGATGGCTGCGGACGAGCTGATGTACGCCGTACATGTGCCGCGGCGTTTTGCGCGGCATCGGCAGTATCTGCGCAAAGTGGGTACGCGGCGCGCGATGGCGGTCGCCAAGGTGGCTCTGGGTGCCACGGCGTTGCTTGAGCGTGGCGTGGTGCGGGAAATGCGTCTGGGAGCGGCGAGCTTGACGCCGTTTCCGACCAGGCTTTATCGAACCGAGGCCGCCCTGGTCGATCAGCCGGTCACGCGGGAGACCGTGCGCGCGGCCCGCGAAGCGCTGCTCGGCGAAGTGCGGCCTATCGACGACATTCGCTCGACGGTCGAATACCGGCGGCGCGTGGCGGCTAATCTGCTGGAGGAGTTTTTGCTTGAACTGCGGCAGGAGAGGGCCCAATCGTGAACGCTACGCTGGCGGCGTGGAATGCAGCTGGCGCGCGTGAGGCGCTGGACGCATTGCTAGCTTGCTGCGGCGCGCGGCGGTGGGCGGCGGCGATGGTGGCTTCGCGCCCGATCGACAGCCTGGAAGAAATGCGCGCAAGAGCGGATGGCGTATGGAGCACGATGGAGGAGGCGGACTGGATGCAGGCTTTCGCATGTCATCCGCGCATTGGTGAGCGAAACGCCGGGATTGCAAGTGGGCAATCGGCGGCGTGGTCGCGGCAGGAACAGGCATCGGCCAACATAGCGGAGCGAAGTGTGCTGGCGGAGCTGGCGCACGGGAATGCGCTCTACGAGGAGCGGTTTGGCTTCACGTACATTGTTTGCGCTGCCGGCAAGAACGCCGAAGAGATGCTGGCGATTCTCAAGCGGCGGCTGAACAGGAGCCGCGAAGAGGAACTGCGTGAGGCGGCGGAGCAGCAACGGCAAATTATGCAGATTCGTCTCGGAAAGTGGCTTGCGTCATGAGTGCAATTACCACCCACGTGTTGGACGCGGTGCTGGGCAAGCCGGCAGTGGGAGTAGGCGTGCGCCTGGAGCGAATGGAAGGCGGCTGGATTGGCCAAGGGACGGAACGCGTGGAACAGGCAAAGTGGATTGCGATCTCCGCCGCCGTGACCGACGCGGATGGACGCTGCCGCGACCTGAAGCCCGACGCAGAGCCAGGCGTTTACCGATTGACGTTCGACACCGGAAATTACCTCAGACGGCTGGGGCGCGCCAGCCTCTATCCTGCGGTCACCATCACGTTTACATGCGGCGGCGAAGCGCATTACCACTTAGCGCTTTTGTTGAGCGACAACAGTTACACTACCTACCGAGGAAGCTGAAAAATGGCCAGGCTGGGTGAGAATCGCTATGGGAA
>JASHTU010000579.1 GCA_030040395.1 Acidobacteriaceae bacterium | reverse complement strand
ATTGTTGACGGCTCACGCTTCGGCCCATTGAACGCGAGGGGATTGGCGTTCTTTCAGGTCGAACCTGAAGCCGGCGCAGGACCCTTGACGGAATAGTCCCAAGCCATAGGGCGCGAAATTGACAAACGAGCGAGTCACCCCTTCCCAGTCTAAGACAAGTCGACTCGTTGGTCGGATACGAACTGCGTGATCAGGCTGTGATTGAGATCGAGTTGGAAGTCGATTCGGACGATGTTTGCGACTGCTGCCCGCCACTCTGATTGAACTGCTGGAAATCTTGGAGCAGCGAGGTATAGGTCTGCTGTGCAGAGGACAGGTTGCCGGATTGGAGCTCCTGGCCCAGTTGGGTCATCAGTTGGCTGATTGCACTCGATCCGCCGCTACTGCTGCTTCTGCCGTGATGGTGGTGATGCCATCCTGCGGCTTCACTCCCCTGCGCAGGCTGGGTTCCCTGCGCGGCCTGGGCTCTCTGCGCGGCCTGGGCCTGAAAATCCTGCTGGATCTTCGCGTAGTCCTGCTGTGCTGCGGTAAGATTTCCCGTTTGGAGATCCTGAGACAATTGGCTGAACGCCTGTGCGATCGGATTTGTGCTCTGTGAATTGGAGCTACCATTTCCCTGTGGCAAGTCTTGTTGCAGGGTCACAAAATCAGACTCCGCAGCTGTAAGGTTCCCCGCTTGGAGATCGCTGCCAAGCTGCTGGAACTCTTGCTGGAGCTTCTGGAATGTGCTTTGAGATCCGTAATCGGAATAGCTATTGCCAGAGATCGCCGAAATAGACATAACCGAGCTCCTCCTCAACCCGACAGACTTCTACGCCGGTTGACGGATTTCTATCGGCAGTGCTGAAGGCGATTTCCAATTCCCTACAGGTTACCAAAGTACAAGGGAGAAAAGGTTCACCGGGAGGATTGGTGTTCTGCATGCCTGAAGCTAGGTGGAAACTGCGACTTCGATCCGATGCTCGGACCCGGGTTGGCCAGAAGCAGAACTGGCGTCACCACGGATGAAGGAAAAGGAAGATGGGTTGAAATGCATATACACGCCGCCCAATTGAACCTGAACATGCAGATGAATGCGCTCTATGCAGCGGCCAGGGCTGAGGCGAAATTGGCAGCTGAACGCACCCGGAAGAAGTTAATGAACTCCGCCTCTGCACTCGCGGGCGAAGTTGATGGCGAAACGGACTGCGTGGTGAGTTTGAGCAGAGAGGGGGCGGCGCATGACCTTTCGAATCAGCGTGGCAGCCAGAGCGGAGGCAGCCAGAACAAGCAAGACACTCAGTCCGATCCTGAAAGCGAGCCTTTTTCCGACTGGGCATAACTCCACTTCCGTTTCAACTTTGGCGCGGCGGACGCAATCCATCTCCGAAACAGAACGAATTTGCCGCTTGCGCCAGGCAAACTTTGCCTACTCCCTGCTTCTGGGTCGAAGAAGACCCCTCAGAGGCTAAAGCCCAACGTATTTTCGGCCGCTTACGGCAGGACTGAAGTCGGCACCCTGATACAAGATGAAAGAGCAATTCTTGAACGAACTTGTGAGGCGGTACGCTAGAAGCAAAGCGCTGCCCGAAAATAGAGCTATGGTGACGCGACATGGTTCCGCGAACAGCAACGGATGGAGCGTGGAGGAGACGCTGCGCGCTTTTCTCTCTCGAAGTCCCCATGTTGCCGGAGGGCTGGAATTCCTTTTCCAAAACGCGGGAGAGAGCACGGCCTTCGAGAGCTTGCGGATGCAACCTTTGGTTGCGGCGCATCGCAACCTGGTGGGCGCGGAGCCTTTTCTGTTGCCGAAGGAACGATTCGGAGGCGCTCAAGACGTGGCGCTGGTGGCTTTGGTCCGCAATGCTGTGGATGAGACGCTGCGCGCTTACGCGGCGACGAGCCCGCAGCTGGTGGAGTATGTGGGGAAAACGCCCATCTCGCCTTACGGAAGCCTGGGCTTGAGCGTGAGCCGCTGGGGACAGGTGGATTGGGATTACATACGGGATTTGGATTGGCGCATCTTTTTGCCTCCCCAGGTCGGTCACGATTCCGGCTTCAAGTCGGAACTGGAGCGGACGCTGACGCAAGAGCTTTACCGGTATGAGCTGCATCCGGTGCTGGGCGGCAAGGATGTGCAAGGACTGCCGCAGGTGCAATTACGGGACAATCGAACCGACGAGGCGCACGGGTTTCACTTTTATTTGATCGCCATGAAGCCCGGATTTGCGCGGGGAAATATTCATTTGGATGGCGGGTACTCGCCGCACTTCGCCTATTTTCCCGAAAACTCGATGGATGAGCACCTGGAAGCGGCTCATCTGCAGTGGCCGGATTTGATCATGCAGGAGCGGCAAGACTATATCGACATGTTCAATCAACTGAGCTTCAATATTTTCGGGGAAAATTCAGGGGAAGACCGTCTGTATAAGACACGGGGCTGGTACCTGCACAAAGCATTCAAGTGGTACGCCACGCTGGCGCGCTGGCGCGGGCTCTCGTCGCTCGAGGAAGATCTTCTGTATCAATATGAACATTTTCGAGGGTCGGAGGCGGAGCTTTCGTATTTGGCGCGATATCGATACTACGCGCGCATGACTCCCAGCCCGCAACACCTGGATGACGTGGATCGGGACCTGGCCCGCACCACCAGCATTGCTTACGCGCAGGCGAGAAACGGTGAAGACCCGCTGATCGGTAAGCAAATCAACGTGAACGGCGGCGAGGTCATCGTGTTGGAAACGGTTGCGGAGAGCTTTCGCGTGGCGGCCGGGAAGCTGCTCGAGGAAATTGAATCTTCTTGGCCCGATGTGGTGAATTGCGCCCGAAATGCCGGGCAGGTGCGCTTTGCGGACAATCTTGCCGCGCCTTGCGGCGTGGATTTGGATGGTTACGGGCAAGCGATCTTGATACCGGCCGAATGGTCGATGGTCTTTTGCGACTCCTATGTGGGCCAGGCGATGAAAAAGGCCGCGGAGGAGAAACGGGGCCTGGTGGAGGAGGACATCCGGCGAGCGCTTGCGGCGCTGCTGGCTTTTCTTCTGGGGGCGGCTCAGGTCCGCGGTGGTTACGGCGGCGCTCGGGCCGACTGAAGCGCTGGACGCGGCTTGGCCGGGCAAATGACGCCAGGACTTCGCGGTGGCCTGTGAAGCCGCGCTGGTTGAAAAAACCTGGGCCTGGAGCGAGTTTTCCTGCGGGTGAAGACTGGCGCTCTGGATCGGCTGAAGTTTTCTGCCAAGTTTGAGGCGGCGACTGCGATCAAAGCTTGGGGGCGGGAGATTCGGCGGGGCCGGGTTCCTGGGCCGGTGCAGCGGGGCGCGGCGGGACACCGGTTTCCCACGCGGAGCTTACTGCGGGCGACTCGATGGGCGCGGGCTGGTAGGGCAGGAAGACGCGAAAAGTTGAGCCGCGGAGGGGGTTGCGCTCCGCCCAGATGCGGCCGGAGTGCTGCATAACGATGGTGCGGCAGATGGCGAGACCGAGGCCGCTGCCGCCCTTCTGGCGCGCGTCGGAGGCGTCGACCTGCTGGAAGCGGCCGAAGATGGATTCGAGCTTGTCGGCGGGAATACCGCGGCCGTGATCGATGACCGACAAGGTAACGCCCTCGGCGCCGGGGTGGGTCATGACCGAAACGGTGGAATTGGGCGGCGAGAACTTGACGGCATTGGAGAGCAGGTTGGTGAGCACCTGGAGGAGGCGGTCGGGATCGGCGGCAATTTCGCACTGCATCGTGTCGTGAATGAGCTGCACGCCGCCGGCCTCGGCCACCGGCTGCATGCCGTCCATGGCCTGGCTCACGATTTGGCCCAACTGGACGGGGCGAAAGGCAAGGGGCTCGCGGCCGCTCTGGATGCGCTCGAGATCGAGGATGTCATTGATGAGGCGGACCAGGCGGTCGGAGTTGGTGACGGCGATGCGGAGCAGGTTAGCCGCCTTCTCGCTGAGATTGCCGAGGATGCCGGAGGAGAGCAGGCCGAGAGCGCCGCGGATGGAAGTGAGCGGGGTGCGCAGTTCGTGGCTGACGGTAGAGATGAACTCGTCTTTGAGGCGGTCGAGAGCAAAGCGCTGGCTGATGTCGCGAAAGCTGAGGACAGAGCCGGAGAAGCGGCCCTGATCGAGGATGGGAGTGAGGACGTACTCGGCGGGGAAGGCGGCGCCGCCGGCGCGGTAGATGGTGTCTTCGCCGGTGACGGCCTTGGGACCGTCGGAAGAGCGCCGGAGGGGGCAATCGTCGCCGCAGCGGTCCTCGGGCGCGGCGGCGCCGTGGAGCAGTTCGTGGACGCCTTTGCCGGTGAGGGATTCGGGCAAGGCTCCGAGCAGGCGGGCGGCGGCGGGGTTGGCGAAGCTGACCAAGCCGTTACGATCGACGCCGCAAATGCCGTCGGCAACCGAATCGAGGAGGATCTTCTGCTGGCGGGTGAGCTCGTCGGCGCGCCCGCGCTCCTGGGAGCGCGCCAGCATCTGGCCGAGGGAAGCGGCCGCGGTCTCGACGGCGGCCATGGCTTCAGTGTCTTCGCGGAGGGGCAGATGGCAGTAAAACTCGAGGACGGCGAGGACACTATTGCCCACGCGCACCGGCACGGCCCAGCCGGAAGCCAAGTTCAGCTCTAACGCGGCCTGCATGCGCGGACTGGGGGACAGGGAGTTGAGATCGGCGACCCAAACGGCGCGGCCGTCTTTCCAGGCGCGGCCGGGTAGCTCGCTGCCGCTAGCCAGGGAGTGGCCCATACTCTGGCGCAAGAGGGCTTCGGCGCGTTTGCCGGGGGCGGCCCAGGCGGTGCAGAACTCAAGGCGGTCCTGGCTGGCGTCGACCAGCCATTGAACGGCCAGGTCCCAGCCCTGGGAGACGCAGAGGGCCTCGAGGATGCGCATGGCGGCAACTTCAAGCGAGGCGCTCTGACCCACGATCTGGCTGACGACCAACTGCAGGGCGAGGCGGTGTTCGCGCTGCTTTTGCTGGGTTACGTCGCGCAGCAGGCAACGGACAGCGAGGGGATTTCCGGACTTCTGGCGCTGGCTGAGGCTCAACTCAAGCTCGAGGATGCGGCCATCGGGGGTGAGCTGGCGCAAAGGCGCCCGGTCGATGGCTTCTCCGTCGAGCGCGCGGCGAAAGATGGCGGCAGCCTCTCTGCGGCAACCGGACTCGAAGAGCTCGTCGAAGGAATTGAGCGCGAGAAGCTGGGCGTTGTCGTAGCCGAAGCAGCGTTTCCAGGCGGGATTGGCGTAGAGAAAGCGGCCCGCCGGGCTGAGGGTGGCGATCATCTCGCTGGAGTTCTCGAAGAGGTCGCGGTAGCGCTCCTGGGACTCGCGCTGGGCTTGCTCCTGGCGCAGGGTTGCGCTGCGATCCATGGCCACGGCGACGAGGCCGTGAAATTCACCCGCGGGGTTGCGCAGCGCGGAGATGTGGAGAGTGGCGGGGATGGTTGAGCCGTCCTTGCGGCGCAGCTGGGCATCGAAGCCGGGCACCATGCTGGGCGGCAGTGCGCGCACGCAGTCGAGATAGGCGGCCATGCGGCCAGCCGGCGTAGACGCCACCGGTTTCTCGAGGCCGCAGAGTTTTTGCATCTCGGCCACCAGGCGCGCGCCTTCACCCGGAGCAAAAATCTCAGTCTGAATCCAATGGGTCATCAACTCGTCGGCGTGGTAGCCGAGGAGGCGCTCGGCGGCGGGGTTGACGTAGATGGGGCGGCTGTCGAGGCCGACGGCAACGATGGCCGGTCCGGCGGAATCGAGGAGATTGTTTCCAGGGCCGATGGCGGGCGGCGGAACGACGACGTCGGGGAAACGGGTGAAGAGGCGGAAAGCGAGGAGCAAAGTCGATACGACGGCGGCGAGCAGGACGAGACCTTCGAAGCGGGGACCGGCACCGATGCGCACCACAATCGCGCTCAGAGCCAGGAGCAAAGCCAGGCAGGCGAGAAGCATCCAAACCGTGGCGGCGCGCGAGCGGACTGCCGGCGCATGCGGTTTCGCGCTGGCGTTCGGCCCCAATGACGGGTTTTCGTCGCTGGAGCGTCCCGTCGTCGCGACTCCGTCCAGGCGACTCCCCATCACTCCCCCTGCCATGAATTTTCGGCCTTTCCGGCAAGACGAAG
>JASHTU010000578.1 GCA_030040395.1 Acidobacteriaceae bacterium | reverse complement strand
TGAAAGATGGGCAGATACTGCACATCGCCCGCGAGCACCGGGTCGGGCCGCAGATTCGCCGTGATCTCTTCCGCCTCGTTCTGCTGAATCGTGGTGCGGGCCGCGAGCAGATTGTGGTTATGATTCAGCGCCATCTGGATGGCCTCATCCAGCGTTATCAACTGCGAGCCTGATGTCTGCGCCAACTGGCTGGGTGGCGGCGCTGGAGACGGCGCACCGGGCGGGGCCTGACCCTGTGGAGGCGGCATTTGAGCCTCGGCGGCTTCGAAGAGAAAAACAAGAACCAGCAATATGGAGAAACAGTGGGAATATCTACGCATAAGCGCCCCAATTCCTGTACAAGAGATAGCCGATGAACCGTGCTGCATGAACACGGAAGGAGAGCAACGGCTATACAGGTGGAGCGCGGGGCGCTGCCTGATCGGCAGCACAACAGGCAATAAAGCGCTGACTTTCCAAGGCGTAATCTGCCGGGGCCGAAGCCAATCCGCATGCGCCTGCACCCGCTACCGCCGGTGTAATCACCATGTGACACAACAGGCATTGGCTCGCCGAACAGCCGCTGTGGTGAAAGTGGCACGCCATTCCCGTCGTGGTCGCCAAGACCGCGATGATCAACACAACGAAAACGAGAGCACGACGGGTTCGAATCCAGTCAGGCATTTGGCGGCGCATTTAGGATAGGGTTGCAAATGTCTGCGCTTGTTACGCGCGCCAACCATTGTACCTTCCAGCGGCATCCTTGTAGACGCTTTTTTGTCAATTCCCTCCCCCAGGGCAGTCTTTAATCTGCAGCAGAATGGCTGGTTCCTGGCGCCCTGGTTACGACTCCCGGCTGCTACCGGCCTGCGGCATTCAAATACGCGAAGCAACAACCCGGAGACAACGGGACCTTAAGCAACTGGAGGACCATGAGGCCTTGGTTGACCTCATAGGCGAGGGAGCACAGGTCCGAATGGTTCGGGTTCCGGAAGCGGTGGTGCGTCATTCCGGATGGATGGCCGGCAATGGTGACCTTGAAGGATTTTCGCCCGTAACCCGCACCTTTGCACCTGCTGTGTGATATTTTTCCTAGCTCCAGCCGGGGCTGACTCGCGGATCAAACGTAGATCACCAGACCCAAAAAGGACATTTGAGGCCCAGGCTGAAACGATCGAGAGGCTCTGTCCACTATTGGATATCGAGAGCTTCCTGCTCAGCCCAGAGGCAATGAGTTATGAACACGACGATTGAATACGATCGCCCGCGCATCCGACTGCCGTTTCCAGGCCCCAGGGCCAAGCGAATCATGGCCGCGGACGATCGCTTCCTCTCGCGCTCGTACACTCGTTCCTATCCGCTGGTCGCAAGCAAAGCGCGAGGTGTCTGGATCGAGGATGTCGATGGCAACGTTTTTCTCGATTGCAACGCCGGGGTCGCAGTCTGTGCGACGGGGCATTGCCATCCCGAAATTGTGTCGGCGATACTAAAGCAATCCGAACAACTGATTCACATGTGCGGCGCGGATTACTACTACGAACTCCTTCCCAGGCTGGCGTCGAAGCTGGACGAGATCGCTCCCGTTCCCTCACCTTCACGGGTTCTATTTACCAGCAGCGGGACTGAAGCGGTGGAGGCCGCACTGAAACTGGCGATGCACTTCACAAGAAGGACGAAGTTCATCGCTTTTTTCAACAGCTTTCATGGACGCACGATGGGTTCTCTGTCTCTCACGTCGTCGAAAGCGGCCCAGCGCAGAGGTTTTGGCAGCCAGGCCCTGGACGTCACCCACGTCCCGTACCCCTGCTGTCACCGATGCCCCTTTGGGGCGCGCCCTTCTGCGCCGACAAACTGCTGCATGGGAGCGGTCGACTGGATCGAAAACCGGCTGTTCAAAACCACTGTGCCGCCAGATGAGTGCGCCGCGATTGTGGTGGAGTGTGTTCAAGGCGAAGGCGGATACATTCCTGCCCCGCGCGATTTTCTGCTGGGTCTGCGCCGCATCTGCGACCGTCACGGAATCCTTCTGATCGTGGACGAAGTGCAATCCGGCATGGGCCGCACCGGAAAGATGTTCGCTTGCGATCATTATGGACTGAAGCCCGATATTCTGTGCCTCGCCAAAGGGATCGCCTCCGGATTGCCTTTGGGCGTTTGCATGGCGCGTGACGCGATTATGGACTGGCCTCCTGGAGCGCATGCCTCCACATTTGGGGGTAATCCTGTGGCGCTGGCTTCGGCGCTCAAGACGATAGAACTGCTGGAGGGCGGGTTGGTTTCGAACAGCCGGATGGTGGGCGAATTCATGATCGAAGCGTTGCGGGAAATCAGGCGCAATCATGCATCTATCTCCGATGTGCGCGGACTGGGATTGATGATCGGGGTCGAATTCGAACCGAGCCACGGGCAACCAGATGAAGATTCACGATTGGCGGAACGCGTAATCAGGGAGGCTTTTCGGCGCGGCCTGATTCTTCTTACAGCGGGCGAAAATACGGTCCGTTGGTCGCCGCCGCTGGTCCTGACCCGCGAGCAGGCGGCCGTGGCGATAGACATCTTCGCGGAGGCGGTTCAGGCGGCTTCCCGTTCCGCTCCTGCAACATTGCCGCAGGCGTTCCCGTTGAGCGCACCCGCCTTGGCTCATCCGTGTTGCGAAGGCGCCGATTGAATTTCCTGGAGTCTTCGACCGTATAAACGCGCGATGGGGCGACCCTTCCGCCTGACACGATATCCAGCTCAAATGAGGAGAGAGGTATGGACAAAAACACCATTGAAGCCTTTGACCTGAGATACGCTGAGCAGCAATTGTTTTCTACCTCAGGCGGCGTGGAGCTATATTACGAGCTTCACGGCGAAGGTCCTCAACTTACGATTCTGAATAACTATTTCATCATCAGCCCGCTCTGGCGTAACTTCACCAAGAAGCTGGTGAAGCAGAATCGCATTCTGACTTATGACTTTCGCAACCAGGGTGCATCTTCGCCCACTACCGATGAGCTGCGCGTCGAAGATCACGTAAACGATTTACGCGAGTTACTCGATCTGCTGGAGATCGACAGCACGTACTTATTGGGCACATCTATTTCGACGCTTATTTGCCGCGACTTCGCGCTGGCGTATCCGGATCGGGTGAAAGGATTGATCTTTGTAGGGCCCGTGTTCTGCCCATTTGGTTCACGCCGGCGAAAGCTGCTTACGAGGTCGTGGTTAAACAGCTTGGAGAAGGGCGGTCCAACCGCCTTGTTCGATCACATCTATCCTCTGGTTTATAGCGACAGGACGATCGAAAACGGCGGCGTTCCCGCCTATCTGGCGCTTCGCGAGCGGTTTCTGGCTGTGGCCTCTCATGAACAACTGAGAATAAACCTCCAGGCCTCCTTGACCACCGACGATGATCCGGCGAAGCTCAAGGAAATTCAATGCCCGGTGTTGATTCTCGCCGGCGACGGCGACTTTCTTTCCAGCCCTACCTCTCTCGACGCCACGTCGCGTCTTTTCCCACGCGCCCGCGTGCAGATGCTGGATTTCGCCGGACACGTGCCTTACTTTGAGGCGACCAGCGCATTTGAAAACGCGGTGCAGTCCTTCCTTACGGAAGCAGAGGGCGCGCAGCAATGATCACTACACTCTTCACGGCAAACTCGCTTTGGGATGGTTTTGTGGCCGCGGCCGTCGATTATGCACATAGTCCCGCAGTTGCGATGGGCGGCGAGGTCTGGACTTACAAGCAACTGTTCGCAACGGCAGATGGCGCGCGGCGGTGGATGGAGGCCGACGTTGCCGAAGGGCCGATATTGTTTGTGCCCAGGAATACTCTCACCTCGCTGGCATTTCTGCTCGGCTCCATCGGCAGCAAAAGGATACCCTTGATCGCCGACGCCGCCTGGCAGGCATCCGAGCTTAGCGGAATTATGGAAAGGTGCGGCGCGGCTTCCATTGCATGCGAGGGGTCTCCTCCTGCCGGTTTGCCTCCATTCTGCCGCGGCGCCGCGCGCGGCGGAATCACGCTATCCCACCTGGATCGCCGCGATCACTCGTTCAAGTGCATTCCGCCCGCCGCCGATACTGCCTTCGGACGCTTCACCTCGGGTAGCACCGGGTTTTCCCGATGCCTTCAGTTCCGCGACCAGGCTGCGCTCGCTGCTGCCGCAAGCTGGTGTGAAGCTACTGAAATCTCAAGGTCAGATCGCGTGCTTTGTTTGGCTACGCTGAATAATGGACTGGCTTTCAATACGTCCTTGTTCACGGTTCTGTTTTCCGGAGGGATGCTGGCCCTGCATTCCGGATTGCTCACCCGCGGGTCGCTTTCGAAAACGCTGGCAAACGTTGAACCCACCATCCTGGTGGCCTTTCCGTGGGTATACGAAATGCTGACGTCAGGGAACAACGGCCTGCCCGCATCGCCCCAAATGCGCCTTGCCGTCAGTTCCGCGGCCCCGCTCGCCGATGAAATTCGGCTTCGGTGGCTGCAGGATACCGGACTTCGAATTTGCGATTACTACGGACTTGTGGAGGCCGGCCCTTGCACCTTCAATGACGGATCTGTACCCGGATCTATGGGCGTGCCCCTTCCCGGCGTGAACTTCGTAATTACAGCGGAAGATGGGCGGTCACTCGATCGCGGCCAGACCGGCCGGATTCGGGTCAAAACTAACTCCATGGCGTCAGCGTACCTTGATCGATGCCAGCCCGGCTTCGCGAGCCATCTCGACGAGCGCAATTACTTCGTTACCCAGGATCGCGGCGCCCTGCGTCATGACGGGCGTCTTACGCTTGAGGGCAGAATCGGCCGGCTGGTCAACGTGGCAGGCAGAAAGATCGATCCCAGCGAAGTGGAAACCATCATTGGCGGCCTTACCGGTGTGCGTGGCGTGGTGGTGCGTGGAGAAGCGGATGCGGGACGCACGCTTCTCGCCGCCTATATCGAGAGCAGCACCGTGGAGCGGGAACAGGTGGTTGCACACTGCATGAGGCGACTGGCGCAATATAAGTTGCCTCAGCGGATTGTGATCATGCCGGAACTGCCGCGATCTTCAGCCGGCAAAATCTCAGTTGGCAGCATCACCGCCGCAGAAGGAGGGGCTTAATGAACGCTCAGGAGTATTCAAGCGAGCTTCTGATCAGCCGGCTCAGGACGCTGGTGACGAATACCAGCAACGGCCGCATCGTCGCGGACCGCGAAGACCCGGGCGCCGATTCCATCCGAAATCTAGGTCTCGACTCGCTCGGGATGTTGACGTTTCTTGTCGCGGTGGAGGACGAATTCGGCATCGAGTGGGACGACGAAGTCCCGAAAGAAGTTTTGGCCTCGTTCGAAAGAATGGCGGACTATATTGCCCGGGAGCTTGGCTTTGTCAACTAAGGTGGGACTGATAGGCGCGCGCGGAAAACTGGGCCGGTTGGTCCGCCGCTTAGCGCGCGGAATGGACTGCAATGTCACGCTGTCGGCTTCGAGCC
>JASHTU010000577.1 GCA_030040395.1 Acidobacteriaceae bacterium | reverse complement strand
GCCGGGTGCGGGGCCACCTTCCGTCCCGTCGATCCTCTGCCTTCCAAACCGATCCCCAATCCGCCCTCCGGCGCCCCGCCCGGCGCAGGCCAGGCCGGTTCGGTCACCATCACACCGCAGTACGCTGCTCTTGCCCCCGGCCAAAAATTCCAATTCCAGGCTACGGTCAGCGGCGGAGGCCAGACAGAATGGCTGGTCAACAGCGTCGCCGGCGGCAACTCCTCAACTGGAACCGTGGACGCCTCCGGCAACTACACCGCGCCCTCCACGGTTGCCCAAAGCGAGAACATTACCGTCACTGTGGCGCTCGCGGCGTCGCCCACGCAGAACTACGCCACGGCGGTGGTCTCCATCATCCAGCCCGGCCAGTTCACCTGTCCGTTTGAGCTCAGCAATCCGCAAGTAGCGAAGTACACCATTTATCTTCCCGCCTCAGGCAAAGTCTCCGTCCAATTCGGCACGACCACCGCCTACGGCCTGAATACATGGCAAGTCTCCACGCCGTCAGCCAACGGCGGAGGCGTCGAGCTCTATGTTGCCGGCATGTTAAGCGACACCCTCTATCACCTGCGCGGCCAGGTGGTGCTCGACGACGGCGCCACCTACACCGGCCCCGATCAGTCCTGCCAAACCGATCTGCCGCCCGTCACTTCGCCCGTCCAGGTCACCACGCCCGGCCCGGGAACGCCCCAGCCGGGCATCGAGATGTGGAACACCATTCTGCCCACTGGAGACACCCAGGCCTTCGCCACCGACCTCAAAGGCGACGTCATCTGGACTTACACCTATCCGCACTCGACCGCTGACTACATTCAAGGCATCCAGTTGCTCCCCGACGGCGATCTGTTGATGGTCATTTCCTATCTCTCGTCCTTGACAAGTCCCCAAGGCGCCAGCGTGATCAACGAAATTCGCGAAGTCGATCTGGATGGAAACACCGTGCACAGCCTCACCATGAGCACGCTGAACCAGAAGCTGGCCGCGGCCAATTTCCGTGACGCGGAAGGCAATCTCTATCAGCTCGGCAGCTTTCACCACGACGTGCTGTCCTTGCCCAACGGGCATCTGGTGCTGCTCGCCACCTACACCCGGCAGTTCACCGATCTCTCCGCAACCACCACCCCAACCACCAACGTCATCGGCGATGCGCTGGTGGATGTAGACCAGAACTACAATCCCGACTGGGTTTGGAACACCTTCGACCACCTCGACATTAATCGCCGACCCATGAATTTCCCTGACTGGACGCACTCCAACGGCATGTTGTATTCGAGCGACGACCACAACCTGCTGCTCTCCATGCGCCACCAGAACTGGATCGTCAAGATCAACTTCCTTGACGGGTCGGGATCCGGTGACGTGATGTGGCGACTCGGCGAAGGCGGCGACTTCAAGCTGGTGAATGCGACCGACCCCACCGACTGGTTCTACGCGCAGCACGGTATGAGCTACTTCACGGCCAACACCACCGGCGTATTCCGCCTGGGCATGATGGACAACGGCAACGACCGCATCTTTCCATCAGGCCAGGTGATCTGCGCGCCCTACGCGCCCAGCACGCCAAAATGCTATTCGACCATGCCGGTTTTGGAGATCAACGAGAACAACTTGACCGCGACCATGATCACGCACTACTCGCCGCCGGACAACTACTACACCTTCTTCGGAGGCAACGCCGAGCTTCTTGGCAACAACGATATGGAGGCCAATTTTTGCGCAGCGATCAAAGGGGCGATTGTGCAGGAGCTGAACCCGCAAGGCACGCAAGCGGTGTGGCAGGCGACCACTCCCGGCGCCGCTCAGTTCCATGTCTACCGGCTGCCCAGCCTCTATCCCGGCGTGCAGTGGTAGGCGATCAGCCGGCTTGCCCCAGGCAAACGGAGAACCATCCCCGCGCATCGGTCCAGACGCCAGCCGGCGCAAATCCCGCGCCCGACAACATGGCCTCCGCCTGGCCCGGCCGGTATTTGTAACTGTTCTCGGTGTGGATAGTCTCACCCTTCGCAAACTCCAGTTCGAGATCGAGCGCCGTCACCCGCACCCGCTGCGCCCTGCGGCTTTCCAGGTAGATTTCGATGCGCGCTTCGGCTTCGTTCCACACCGCACGGTGAGCAAAGGCCTCCAAGTCGAAGTCGCAGCCCAACTCGCCATTAAGCCGCACCAGCAGATTCTTGTTGAACGCCTCCGTCACGCCGGCAGCGTCGTTGTATGCGGGCAGAAGGATGGAGCCGTCTTTAAACAGGTCCACGCCCAGCAGCAGACTGTCGCCTGGTTTCAGCCCGCCTCGCAGCCGGCGCAAGAGCCGCGCCGCTTCGCCAGGCTCGAAGTTGCCGATGCTCGATCCAATATAGAGCACCAGCATGCGTTCGCCATCCGCCGCTGAAGCAAGTTCCAGTCCCCGCCCGTTGCTATGCGTGTAATCCATGACCAACGGACTCACGTGCACGCCGGGAATCTCGCGCTCGATGCGCCGCCGCGCCGCGTCCAGAGCGCTCGCCGAAACATCGATGGGCTCGTAAATCACCGCGCCCTGGCGCTCCACCGCGGCCCTCAGCAGAAGCCGCGTTTTCTCCGCCGAGCCCGCCCCCAGTTCGGCGATGCGCAGTCGCGACCCCCCGGCGGCCCGCGCCATTATCGCAGCGCCGTGGGCAGCCAGAATGCCCCGCTCCGTGCGGGTGAGATAGTACTCGGGCAACGCCGTAATGGCTTCAAAAAGACATGAGCCCGCCGCATCGTAAAACAACCAGGGCGGCAGGCGCTTGGGAACCGCGGTAAGCCCCTCGCGAACCACG
>JASHTU010000576.1 GCA_030040395.1 Acidobacteriaceae bacterium | reverse complement strand
CGGACAACTGGTGGACGATTTCTACTTCGTGCGCCAGCCGCACGCTCTTCATGTGCTCAATGCGCCGAGTCCCGCCGCCACCGCCAGCCTGGCCATCGGGGCTGAGATCGTTGCGACGGCGGAGGATGCGTTGACGGCGTAAGCCCAATCAGTTCGCGGCTACGGCATTTTCAGAGAAACAGTGTCTTTTTCCAGCCGTGTACAAGGTCGCCACTCCCTGTGGGTCGCGTCGACTTGGATTGCCGGCTTCGGACTGCATCAACCCTAAAAATGCTATAGCCGGCAAATCACTTTTCCGGCGCAGCGCATGGCGGTGACTTCGGCGTGAGCCTGCTCGCCGGCGACATGGCGGCCGGTATAGAGGCGCGGCTCGCCGAAGCGGATCTCAGCGGAGAAACCGGTGAGGCCGAGCACTTTCCAGAGATGCGGCAAAAAGGCTTGGTCGCCGAACCAGCACAGGTCGCGCTCGGCGAGTTGGGCGGTTCCGGCCGCGGCGGCGTAGCGAATGGCGCAGGCGGTGATGGGCGCGCCGCATTGGATGGCGGGATCCAGAAGCCGGGAATGAAAATGCAGAACCTCGGCGCCGTCGGTACTGGTGCCTTCGGGAAAGAGCAGCACCGGTATCGGCAGCTTGAGCCGCTCGGCGATTTGGCGGGCGACGGCTTCAGCGCTGGAACGGCTGGCGCGGTCGAGGAAGATGGTTCCGCCGGAACGCGCGGCCTTGCCGAAGTAAGGCCAGCGGCTTACCTCGGCCTTGGAGACAAAAAAGCAAGGCATGGCGGCTGAGAAGGCGACTATATCGAGGTAACTGAGATGGTTGGAGACGGCCAGACCGCGCGCAGGCGGCTGGCCCTCGATGCGAACCTGGATGGCGAGGGCGGCGAGCGCGCGGTGCGCGGAGGCTTGCAGCCAAAGGGCGCGGCGCTCCAGGGTGAGCGGGCCGCGCATCCGAGCGAGCCAGAAACGAAGGACGCAGAGGACAAGCGTCGCTGCGAGCGCCAAGGCGCGCCGCAGTCTCACCGCGCCCTCATTGGGCGGGCGGCGCCAGGAAGCGGTTGCGCGCCGCCGGGGAAAGCTGCTGGAGATCGAGCAGGGTGAGGAAGTCGATGGTGCGGAACTCACGGTCCCATGCCGGCGGGGCGGCGATGCGCGCTCCAATGGCCAGGTAGGTCTTGAGCAGCTTGGGGATTTTGACGGGAGCGGAGGCTGGCGGCAAGTCATCGTGTGCGGAGGGTTGGTTGGGCTCTAGCTCGCAGGAATGGACGGGGCAGGCGTAGGCAGCGGTAGGGACGGTTTCGAACTCGGGCGCCACGCGGGATTGCTGGAGCCGGCGGTACATTCGCCACCCTTCGGCGGGGTCGTTCGAGTTAAGCGAAGAGCAACCCAGCAAGTAGCGCAGTCCCATGGCGTCAGCATACTGCGCGATGCCGCGCCATAACAACGTAAGCACCTCGGGGGTGCGGTGCTCGCGGTCAATGCAGGCGCGGCCCAGCTCCAGAATTCCGGGGCGCAGCGGCTCGTAGGGGGCGAGATGGAACTCCTGCTCAGAGTAGTAGCCGAGATGGCGCGCCGCCGAGAGGCCCGATTGCATCCGGTAGGCTCCGACGATGCGGCGGCTGAGCTGCTCATCGACGATCAGGTGGTCGCAGAAGGGATCGAAGCGATCGGTGTCGAGTCCGGTCTGGTAGGAACTCTCCAGGCCCTCACCCAACTCGAGGTTGAAGACCTTGAAACGCAGCCGATAGGCGGCCTTGCGGTCTTCGGCGCTTTCAGCCCGGCGCAGCCGGTAACGGCCCATAACCGCGCTGATGGAAGGGAGGGCGCCGGCGGGCAGCGAAGAGGAATGGGTGGGGGACGCGAGTTCCACAACCGGCGTGGAACCCGGAAAGGGTCTGACTGGAATGGACGGGATCACGCCAGCAGTATCGGCTGAGGCTCGTGAAAGGAGGGTGAACCGGGTGCGAATGGGGTGCAAAAAGATTCGCCGGCGGCCGCTAAAGGCTGAACAGCTCCTTGAGCCTCCGGGTTTGCGCGCGGCTTACGGGAATCTCGGTCTGCTGCTTGTCGTTCATGCGCAACTGATAAGTGGATTTGAACCAGGGCACAACCTCGCGAATGTGGTCGATATTGACCACATAGCCGCGGTGAGCGCGCCAGAAGTGAACGGGGTCGAGCAGTTCCATCAGCTCTTCGAGGGTGCGGCACTTGGACTGGCCTTCGAAGGCGCGAGTCACGATGCGAATGACGCCTTCGTCAATGGCGGCGAAGCAGATTTCGGCCTGGTCGATGAGCAGAAGCCGACTTTGGACCTGGACGATGAGTTTGGCGGGTTGGGCGGCGCGCGGGGCGCCTTGGGGGCGATTGAGAAGGCGCAACAGGGCTTCCAACTGCGACTCGATGGCCTCGGCCGGCCCCGCAGCGGGCCCGGCGCCCTCACCGGCCATGCGCATGCGCACGCGCTCCACGGCGGCGAGCACCCGGTCGCGATCGAAGGGCTTGAGCAGGTAATCGACCGCGTTCACTTCGAAGGCGCGGACGGCGTACTGGTCGTAGGCCGTGGCGAAGACGATATGGGGCAGCGAAGGGCTCTTTTTTCCCCCGTTGTCCCCGGTCAGCTGGCGGATCACCGCGAAGCCGTCCAGACCCGGCATTTGCACATCGAGAAAGACCAGGTCGGGGCGGTGTTCCTCGATGAGATTGATGGCCTCAATGCCGTTGGCGCCTTCCGCAACCACCTCGACGCCGCCGATGGAGTCAAGCAGGAACTTCAACTCGTCGCGGGCCAGTTGTTCGTCGTCGATGATCAGCGCGGAGATGGACATTGGGAGCGGAAACTTTGATTGTAGGAAGGGAAGCGGGGGCGGTCAATTTGGGGTTGGCCTGGCGGCCATGGGACAGGGTGCGAGGGAACGGTCCAAGGCGCCGGGAGCGGGGCGCGCGAGGGGCTAGCGGTCCAAAACCCTGAGGCGGGCGGGCGTTTGATCGGTGGCGAGCTCATGGCCGCAGCGAGTGCAGTACTGGTCCGTAGCGCGCACACTGCGGAAACAGTTGCCGCAACTGGCGGTGAGCTGGTAATTGCACTGTGGACAGAAATGGTAGTCGCTCTGCACGTGCGTTCCGCAAGCCGGGCAACGCGAAACCTCCGGCTGGCGCAGCAGGAAGTAGAGCACCACACCGATACCGCCCGGCACCAGGCAGACCAGCATCCAGAAGCGGGTGCTCATGGCCCGCCGCGGCGCATCCTTGCTGATGTAGCCCACCATCAGGAAATAGAGCGCGACCAGCAGTCCCCAGGAAAGATTGAAGTAGAGGCGCAGGCCCAGCGCCGGCGGCTCATGGTGCCGCTGGGTGGGTGCAATGATCCAGAAATAGTATTCAACCACCAGGAATGCGATGGTGGCGACCACAATCGACCACACCGGAATCATCCGGGCGTCTTCGTTTACGACAATGGACTGCGGCTCACGCATCTAAAAATCCCTCGGCTTGAGGGTGGATGAAAATCTTCACACACAGCTTAACTCGTATTTTGATGGACGGGACAGAAAAGCTGGAAGTTGCGCCACTTCGGCGTAGAAGAACGATTTGCCCGGTTTTCCCCGATCCAGGATTCCCCGATTCAGGAATTGCGACGCGCCCAGCCGGCCACCAGCACCGCGGCCACCAGGGCCAGGCAAAAAACGCAAATCAGCAGGCTGAACTGGGTGGCCTGATCGCAAAGATGCTCCCCGCTGATCAGGTCGTCCACCACCCGCCAAACAAACGGGCCAACGGCCATAAGAATCAATAAAACACCAGCCAAAGCCACACCGCGGCTGCGCTTCCGGCCGGCTTTCTGTTCTTGCATCAGGCCCAGGGAACCAAGCACCACGCGGCGGGTGCGGAACGCGAGCACGCCCTCCCGGCCGGCTTCCTTGCCGGCCAGCGCCGAAAGCAGGTCGTGGTCTTGGCTCGCGTCCGCCCGGTGGCTCCGGATTGCGCCCTCGGCGATCCCCACCGTCTTCACACCGCCTCCTGCAAGTAGGGAAGTGCGCGTTCAAGTATGGGTTTGATCATGGCCATGCCGCGATAAAGCCTCGACTTGACCGTGGAAAGATGCGCCTGGGTCACTTTGGCGATCTCTTCCAGGGACAGCTCCTCATGAAAACGGAGCACCAGCACCTCGCGATGGAGGGTGTCAAGCTCGAGTAGCGCCGCCGCAACCCGCTCGCGGTGTTCCAGCCGGGAAAAATGCTCGAAGGGCGTGGGACCGCCGTCGGCAATCTCCACGTTCATCGGGCGGTCGTCGTCGCCGGAACCATCGACGAGCTCGTCAAGGCTGGCCAAGGTGCGCCGGCGCTTCTGGTCAATGACGAGATTGCGGGCGATGGTGAACAGCCAAGTCTCGAACCGCGCCTGGCCGTTGTATTGCGCGCCCCGCACCAGCACCCGCATCCACACTTCCTGGAAAAGATCCTCGGCCAACTCCCGATTTCCCGTCAAATACAGCAAATAGCGCAGCAGGCGGTGCTGATAGCGAACGATAAGCTCGTCGAGCAGCCCAGCTTCACCGCGTTTCAGGCCGTGAGCGATGGCAAGATTTTCCTGCCGCGTCAGCTCGACGGCTGAGTGGGTTCCTGCCAGAGACACGAACGGGATGGCTGCCGAGGTCATGATTATTCACTTAGACGAAAGATGGACTTGCAAGGACGAACCAAAGGACGGAGATTCGATGAAAAAATTATACACGCTCGCCGGATAGCTTGCGAGCGGCACGCAGAGCGTCTTCCACCGCCTGAGCCGCGCGGCGCACGCGGGCTTCCAGGCTTTCATAATAGAAGATTCCCAAAAGGTGACGGCGGCGCTGAGCCGCGGTGAGCGCAAACCACCCTTGCCGGGCCAGCGGCTGGCGCTCGAACACGGCGCGGAGCACAGGCGGCGGCTCCTCTTCGCCCTCCATGGTGAGAAACAGCCGCTCCGCCATTTTTTCGGCGCGCTTAAGGCGAGTCGCGGCGCTTTTGGGCTCGCCGGCCCACTTGCCGATCTCGCGGCGCATGGAAGGGCTGAGCCGGTCGAACCAGCGGCTGAGTCGGCGGTTGGCGCGCAGAATGCGGCCGAACTCGGGGGAAATCGCCGCCTCGCGCTCCTCGAGATCGGGCTCGAGAACGATGCGCACCCGGGAACCCGGTTTGGCGTGCGCTTCGGTCTGCATTTTCTTATTAACGAGCAGGATGTGGCCCGAGCCGCGGGGATCAGAGAAAAGCGAAGTGCGGAAAGCGAAGCCCTCGATTTCGCCGCGCACCCTGCGACCGCGACGGACCGGCCAGGACTTGGCGATGTCGAAGGGGACGCGGGCGATGACCCAGCGGAGGCGGGTTCCGTCGGGCTCTAACAGCGCAGTGAACGATTTGCGGGCGGAAGGGGTCATGAGCTGGATCAGGGCCAGTATGCGACGAGTTTTGTGGCGCATCAAGTGCAGAGCGCGTCGAGAGTAGAGCGCGTCAGGCCATCGGGCTCCAGGGATTTGCAAAACGAGCTTACGGCGGTTTTCCAATCCTCGTGGAGTTTTGAGCGGTGCGCCAGGTGGCGTTTTCTTGAGAAAAACGCCACTCCGGGTTCGAGGCTCTGCTCTACACCAATTGGAGAACCGCTATAGGCTGCCGATTCGAGTCGACGGTTGGGCTCGGGCTTCCCGCTTTCACATTTCTTCTTGGATACCAAGGTGGGGTATGGTATAAGGGAGGTGGTTGCTTTGGGCAGGATGGCAAACGCCGCGACAACCTGAATGAGAAACGGCATCGCGCTAGAGGCTCCACGACCATGAAGGCTTTCCTGGGCTGGGGAGACCGGTCACGGCGTTCGGCTTAGCTGCCGCTGGGCTTGGGTTCTGCTCGGTTGTCCCAGTGTGCGTCCTGTTGGAGCGATGGAGCAGAAACGATCCGGAATTCGACAATTGCGGGTGGCTTTACCCACTCCTCCTAGCACCATTCCGGCCAACCTTGCGCCTCGCGTCCGAGTCCGCCCGAAGAATCAATTCTTGAGGCCACCGGCGTCAAAAAGTCGCTTATTCGATTGAGCCGGTTCTCAGCGCCGGTTACGACCCTATGTGCCGGGAGGAGGATTTCATGACCGAAATCATCTTTGCTTTTTCCGTTTGGAACCAAGCGTCTTTGGTCTGCTTGTGGATTGAAACCGGAAACCCGGCTCAACCATTGGTGTGCAAGTGGATTGCCAAGGGGCAACCCGCCGCCGATCCTCATACCAGCGCGGTGGTTCAGGCGGAGACGCACCAGCTTTGCGCCTAAACCGATCGCAGCCGCGTTCCTGCGGTGCTCCAATTCCCGTGGGGTTCGATGGGCGCGCCAGGTGGTGTTTTCTCGGGAAGAACGCCACGCAGAGTTCGAGACTCTGCTCTGGACCAACTGGAGAACCGCTCGATTATTCCGGTTGGGCGGCCTTGCGCAGGCGGTCGCGGATGGCGGCGCCGATTCCCTGGTTCGAAGGCAGAGGGCACACAATTACCGTGCAGCCGGCGGCGTCAAGCGCGCGCAAGCCAGCGTAGAGTTCGCGCGCCATTTCTTCGGGCGCGTCCCACCGTCCCCAGGGGAAAATCTTGCAGGCGGCGGGGAAGGAGCCCGGCAGGTTGACTCCGGCGGGCAGCATGACGCCCACGCGGTCGCCGGTACATTGCGACGCGGTTTCCGCGAGGCGCTCGCCCAAGGACTCGGCCGGCGCGGCCACCAGAACGAGGCGGGCTTTGGGCGCATAGTGGCGCTGGCTTGTGCCGGGCGAGGGCAGAGCGTGCTCGGGGATTTTGTGCGCCTCGGCGGCGGCGCGGAAGAGTTCCACGGGCCCTGCGATGGTTTGAATTTGCTCCGCGGTCACCGCGCCGGGGCGGTAGATGAGCATGGGAGTGGAAGACGGGTCGAGGACTGTAGATTCGACGCCGTGCGGGGTGGGGCCGGCGTCGAGCACAGCGTCGATACGGCCGTCGAGGTCGTCGAGCACGTGGGCGGCGGTGGTGGGGCTGGTATGGCCGAAGAGGTTGGCGCTGGGCGCGGCCACCGGAACTCCGGCACGGCGGATGAGGGCGAGCGCCACCGGGTGTGCGGGCATGCGCACGCCCACCAGCGGCCGGCCGGCGGTGACCGCATCGGGGACGGCGCGGGTGCGCGGCAGCAAGAGCGTGAGGGGGCCCGGCCAGAAGGCGTCCATCAGGCGGCGCGCGCGGGCGGGGATCTCTTCGACGAGTGCGAGGAGCATGGATTCTTCGCGGTCGGGCGGAGCCACATGGACGATGATCGGGTCCCACGCCGGCCGCTGCTTGGCGGCAAAGATGCGCTCGACCGCGGCGCGATCGAGGGCATTGGCGCCGAGGCCGTAGACGGTCTCAGTGGGCAGCGCCACCAAGCCGCCGGCGCGCAGAATGGCGGCGGCGCGGCCGAGCGCTTCGATGGCGGCGGGCGCTTCGAGTTGGAAGGGATCGACCTTCAGCCGAAGGGTTTTCATGGATGACTTACGGGATTAATCGTAACTTTCTGCGCCGCACGCCGAGGATTGCGCGGGTGTGCTTTTCCGGGGCCCCCAGAGCGGAAACCAAGTCGCCAGACGCCATTCAAGACACGGCGGCGCCGCGCTTGAGTTAGAGGATGTAGCGTGAGAGGTCCTGGTCTTTGACGATCGACGCCACCATTCGCCGCACGTACTCGGCTTCGATGAGGAAGACTTTTTCGGGGCCGGAGGCGGTCATGCGCTCCTCGTAGGGCAGGGGGGTGGCGGCTTCGCTCTGGATGGCTTGCGAGAGCGCAGCGGCGGATTTTTCGTCGGCGGCGCGGCGGACCACGTCGGGCGCGAGGAAACTCACGTCTTCGAGAACGCGCTCCATGATGGTGTGCAGGCGGCGGGCGCCGATGTTTTCAGTTTGTTCGTTGACCTTGAAGGCGAAGTCGGCCATTTCGCGCAGGGCTTCGGGCGCGAACTCGAGGCGCACGCCCTCGGTTTCAAGCAGGGCGGTGTATTGCTTGGTGAGCGAGGATTTGGGCTCGGTGAGAATGCGCAGAAAATCGTCGACGGTGAGCGATTGCAGCTCGACACGAATGGGAAAACGGCCCTGAAGCTCGGGGATGAGGTCGCTGGGCTTGGAGACGTGGAAAGCGCCGGCGGCGATGAAGAGGATGTGGTCGGTGCGCACCATGCCGTAGCGGGTGTTGACGGTGGTGCCCTCGACGATGGGGAGAATGTCACGCTGCACGCCTTCGCGGGAGACATCGGGGCCGTGGCCGCCCTCGCGGCCGGCGATTTTGTCGATTTCGTCGAGGAAGACAATGCCGTTCGACTCGACGCGCTCGACGGCGGCGCGGTTTACCGAGTCCATGTCGATGAGACGGCCTTCCTCCTCCTGGACGAGATAGTCGAAGGCGTCGCCGACCTTCATCTTGCGCCGCTTTGCGCCGCCGCCGAAGATGTTGGGCAGCATGTCCTTGAGGTTCATCTCGATGTCTTCGAGGTTCTGGTTGGAGATAATGCCGAACTGGGGCGTGGAACGCTCGCGGACGTCGAGCTCGACCATGCGTTCGTCGAGTTTGCCTTCACGGAACTGCTGGCGGAGTTTTTCGCGGGAGCGCTGGTGGCTTTCCGCGCCGGGCAACGAAAGCTGGCCCTCCTGGCCATGCGGCGCGGGCGGAGGCGTCGGAGGCGG
>JASHTU010000575.1 GCA_030040395.1 Acidobacteriaceae bacterium | reverse complement strand
ACCACAACGCAGCGGGAGATTGTCGAGAAAATCTTTGCGGCGGCAGGAAAGCCGGTACGAATGATCGTGGCGGGCAAGACGACACTGCGCCTCATGGGCCTGTTCAATCCGTTGATGCGCGAGATGGTGGAAATGCACTATTTGCAAACCGATCCGGTGCTGATGGACGATAGCCGGCTGGAGAAATTGCTGGGAGGGCTGAAACGCACTTCGTACGACGAGGGGATTCGGGAGACTCTCCAGTCGGTGCGAGTGTAGGAAAGCGTGGAGAGAGAAGACAACGCCGAAAGCCCGCAGTCACTTTCCTCTCGTCCCCAAGTGCTAAAATCAATCAGTGCCGGGTCCTACGCGACGTAATCCCGCCAACCCCGCCAGGTCCGGAAGGAAGCAACGGTAACGGGCTAGTACGGGCGCAGTAGGTTACCCGGTACTTTTTTGGGCGCTAATTTTTGATTCCTTGACCCTTTTGAGCGGCGTGCCGGTCCCCCGCCGGCATCTGCGCTGCGAGGAGAAGTCCATTGAGCCTTACCGTTCGCCCGGTAGTGGGCAGGCGCGCGAAGATTACGGCGCTGGGAACCTACGTTCCCCCTCAGGTTCTGACCAATCAAGACCTCGAAAAGATGGTGGAGACCAGTGACGAGTGGATTCTGGAGCGCACCGGAATCCGCGAGCGTCACGTGCTCGCTCCCGGGCTCGGCCTGAGCGACATGTGCACCGAAGCCGCGAAAAAATGCCTTGCCGCGCGCGGCATGGGGCCGAAGGAGGTCGAGGTAATCCTGGTGGGCACGGTGACGCCGGACATGATGTTTCCTTCTACGGCGTGCCTGGTCCAGAATAAGATTGGGGCGACGGGCGCCTGGGGGTTCGATGTTTCGGGCGGCTGCTCGGGGTTCGTGTACGCCCTCGAAGCGGGCGTGAAGATGGTCGAAAGCGGAGCGCAGTCGAAAGTGCTGGTCTGCGGGGCCGACGCCAACACCCGGATGACCGACTACACGGACCGCACCACCTGCGTGCTGTTCGGCGACGGCGGCGGGGCGGTTCTGCTGGAGCCGGCCGGGGAGGGTGAGATCGGCTTCATCGATTACGTCAACGAGATCGACGGATCGGGCGGCGTGAGCCTCAACCTGCCTGCCGGGGGCAGCCTGAATCCCTCCACTCACGAAACCGTCGATAAGAAAATGCACTACATTCACCAGGACGGGCCAGCAGTGTATAAATTCGCCGTGCGCAAGATGGCCGAAGCTACGGTGAAAATCCTGGAGCGCAACGGCGTGACCGGCGCCGACCTGGGATGCTTTATTCCTCACCAGGCCAACAAGCGCATTATCACCTCGACGGCCGAGCGCCTGGGGATGGACCCGGAACGCGTAATTATCAATATCGAAAAATATGGCAACACCTCGTCCGGGACCATTCCGCTGGCCATGGAGACGGCTATCGAGGAGGGCAAGCTGAAGAAAGGCGACCTGGTGCTGCTGGCCGCGGTGGGCGCGGGCTTCACCGTGGGGACGGTGCTGCTGCGTTGGGAGATTTGAAAGGCAGCTTCCACCTGCCAGCTCTGACTGGGCAGAGGTCAGGGGGTTCGAAATTCATCCACGGCATGTGCGGTTTGGCTCCCGTGGATGGGATATCGGGCCGAAGACGGAGCTGCTGACGATGGAAGCCGGGGGCTGAGAGCTGGAAGCTAGAATCTAGAGGCTGCTTCGGCATATACTGTGCTCCACCAGACGGATCATGCTTCCCCGTCTTCGGGAGCGTTTCTGGGACGGGCAGCGGAGGATCGCCATGGAAGTGGAATTCACCGCCAGACAGGTGAAGATTTCAAGATCGCTACGCGAGTTGGCTGAGGAAGGTATGGCGCGGATCGGCCGTATTCTGGGCCGGACCGCGCACGCCAGCATCACATTCAGCGCCCAGCGCCACTTGCACATTGTGGAGCTGACGGTGCAGGCGCGGTTGCAAAAGATCGCGGCCACCGGAAAGTCCGGCTCGCTGGATACAGCGCTCCGCCAGGCCATTGCCCATGCGGAACATCAGGCGCTTCGCCACCGGGACCGCAAGATTGTGATCAAGCGCCTGCCGAAAGAAGAGAAAGTTCTCTCGGCTCCGCCGGTGGCGCGACCCAAGGCGCGCGCCGCGCAACCCGAGTCCGAAGCCGAGGAGGGAAAGCCGGCGCGCGCAGGGGCTAAGGCGCGCACCGCCATTGCCGTCCACTCGTTTCCGGTGCGGGCCACCGTTGTCGAACCCCACATCGTCAGAAGCGGCGATGCGGTGGCGCTCCGGCCCATGACCATCGAGGAGGCTGTCAAAGACGCGGAGTTCCGCGACCGCGACCTGCTCGTCTTTCGCACCGCCGCGGGAGATTTGTACGTGCTCCATCGTCGCCGTGACGGGGAAATGGAGCTGGTGGAAATCTCCTGAACGGCTCAAGCATTTTCAGAGATGATTTAGTCCGAATCCGGGAATCCGAGTCGACGCGACCAACAAGGGGGGAGTGGCGACGTCGTACAGAGCTGGAAAGGATACAAGATCTCTGAAAATGCAGTAAGCGATTCTACGGCCGTCTTTTTTACTGGCCGTTTTTTTTCGCCGGCGCCGCCGCGCCTTGCTGGATTGCGCAGAAAACCCGTCTCCGGGGGAGAGCGCAATGCGGGAATAGGTTGAGCGTATTTTCTCCGACGACTGCATCGGTTCCGAAGCTGCTGCGCCTGGAAGGCGCCACTGCCAAGCGGCATTCTCCTCAATCGGGGTCCCCACGGATAGGTCTTCGTCTGTGGGTTGGAAGTAAAGGCCGTCTTGGGCGGCCCTGAGAAAGCGCTCGTGAACCCGGGAACCACTCGAGCTTCGCCGCGCCTTTTCGATCGGCAAAGTCTTATCCCCGGGGGCGGAAGAAGACCGGCTGATTTGTATGGAATTGGTACAGCATCAAGACTTTGGTTGCATGCAATAACCCGGTTTAGGGATGGATGCAAAAACTTCATTCAGTCTAAGATTTTTCCATTAGGGCCACTTCTGCTTGCAAGGCCGGCTGCGCGCCGGATGGGCTTTATGCGCAATGGGGAAGGGCGGCAGCTCGCAGCGAGGTGATGAGCTTGAATCTTCCCGAAAACGAGGATTCCAGAGAGCAGCGAGAGGCGCTTGACGCGCTCCCGGTTCTAGTGTTTCTTGAGCGCGACGGGAATATTGTGTTCGCCAACGCTGAGGCTCGGCAGGTGTTGGGTTTTGCCGAGGCCGATTGGACGCCGCGACCCATCGAAGACGTTCTGTGGGGGCTGCTTCCCAGCACCGCGGAGCCGCAGAACCCCCTGACCGGCATGCGTCAAGGCAGACCGTTTCACGCCATCGTTCCGGCCAAAAACGGCCGTCTGCTGCCGGTCGAAGGCGCGTACCGGCTCCTTGAGGCGGACCGGCGCGAGGCCATCATTGTCGCTCATCCCGGCGGCCGGGAGCGCGCGCCCCGCTCGCGGCTCATGGAGGATGTGCTTGCGAGCCTTCCGGAGGCGGTCGCCATCGAACATGGCAACCACGTTCTCTACACTAACCCAGCCTTCACGGAGATGTTCGGTTACACCGCCGACCAGGCCGTCGGGGGCAGCTTGAGCGAACTGATCGTGCCGGAAACGCGCCTCAACGAGCACGTAACGCTGGCCAAGGCGGTAGACGAGCAGGGCCGCACCGGGGCCGAGACTGTGCGCATGAACAGCACCGGCGAGTTGGTGGACGTCAGCCTCCAGATGGCGCCGCTTCTGGTGGACACGGCCAGGATCGGCTACGTGTATACGTTTCGCGATATCCGGGACTACAAGGAGACCGAGGCCAAGCTGCAGCACGACGCGATGCACGACGTGCTTACCGGGCTTCCCAACCGCGCCCTGTTTCTCGACCGCCTGTCGCTGGCGCTCAGCCGCCGGGTGCGCCGGCCCGACCACACTTGCGGC
>JASHTU010000574.1 GCA_030040395.1 Acidobacteriaceae bacterium | reverse complement strand
CCGTCCACTCATCCATGGCTCTCTACATCGAGGCCTTGCAGCTTCACGCCAAAGGCAACCTTTCCTGGTATGACTCGCTGATTGTGGCAGCCGCTCTCCAGGCGCGTTGCAACCTTCTCTTGACCGAGGATCTCCAGCCCGGCCAGCGGTTCGACAGCCTCAGGATCACGAATCCGTTCCTCTGAACTTGCCATCTTTCGCATCCCACTGGTCTTTTCACCCATTTTTCCTTACGCCGCCACCGCCAGACCGCCCGGATGAAGGGTTTTGTCGAAATAAATCAATAAAATTGAAGTTTGTTCTTAACATTATTAATAATCTTGATTATCGTAGCCATTGTAGTCAAGAAATCGACGCTGACCCTATGACCGCCCCTCTCAAACCCGCTTCCGACTGGCAGGATTTGCTGCGTCTCGCCAGCGGCTCTTCGCTGGTCATCGAGCGCGTCCGGCTGGTGGAAAAGCACGTGACGGTCGAAGGCGAGTTCGCCTTGCCGCAACTGGCGCGGCTCAGTCTGGAAGATCAGATCTTTGTGGTTGCCTTTGTCCGCGCTCACGGCTCCATCAAGGAAATGGAGGAGGTCTTTGGCGTCAGTTACCCCACCATCAAGGCGCGGCTGAACCGCATCGCAAGCCAGTTCGAATTTGTCGACACCAACCCGTCTCCATCTCGCGCGGAGGTGCTGGAGCGGTTGAAGAGCGGCGAAATTGACGCCGCGGAAGCAATCCGCGCGCTGGAGGCATTGAAGTGATTCCCATCGTCGCCATCATCCGCGTCGAAAAACCGCATTGGCCCGGGATTCCACTCTGGATACCGCTGATTTTGCTTTGGATTCCCCTGCTGCTGCTTTCGCCCTTGATCCTGCTGGTGATCGTCGGCGCTTGCCTGGCGGGCGGGGTGAATCCCTGGCGGGCGATTTCGACCTTCTGGGCCATAATATGCAGCCTGCCGGGAACCAACGTGCATGTAAACGCCAACGGCGCCAACGTGCTGGTCCGCATCCGCTAACGCGCGGGCGCTCACGTTGAAATGTCTTTCACCGAAGAAATTGGAGGAACTGAAAATGAACGAGAATCGCCGCAAAATTCTGGATTTGCTGGCCGCAGGCAAAGTGACCGTGGACGAAGCCGAGCGGCTGCTGGCCGCGCTCGAGCCCGACGCGGCCGCGCCTGTGGGAGAGTTTCAAGGGCGCGTCGCGGGCGCGAATGGCGCAGCCGGCGCCACCGTCAAGACGCGGGCCAAATATCTGCGCGTGCTCGTCGAGGCTGACGAGTCCATGACTGGAATGAAGGGCCCCACCACCGTCAACGTGCGCGTGCCCATGCAACTGCTGCGCGCCGGGGTTCGGCTGGCCAGCCTGATTCCGGCCCAGGCCCACGAGCATCTCGACGAGGCCCTGAGCCGGCACGGCGTTCCGCTGACGCTCTCGCAGATCAAACCGGAGAATCTGGAAGAGCTGATCGACCACCTCGAAGACCTCACCGTCGACGTCGACGGCAAAGACGGCAACGCCACCAAGGTGCGCGTGTTCTGCGAGTGAAGCCCGCCGTCCCCGGCCACAGACCACCGACCACTGACCCCTGACCCCTGACCCCTGGTTTCAAACGCCGGAGCCGTGCGCAGTTCGGAAGATGCCCGCAATGTCCATAGAAGATCTACATTCCGAGTACCCCACCGACGCCGAGATCGAGCAAATGTGGGCGGCGTACAAATCGCACGGCCGCGAAGGCATCCTGGCGTTTCTCCGCAAGCGCACCCTGGAGTGGCAGGGCACCGAACGCAATGCGGAGAGCAGCCGGCCCGGCGTGGCGGAAGGCTCGGCGCTCGAGAAGCACCACCGCTAGCAGCTCGTGAACCGTATGCGGCCCCGCCGCGTGCACAGGAAACCTGTGTCTCAACAAAAGGAGAAATGCGATGACAACAATGACCCTGCGCAAGCCGCATCCCGATCGTCCGATGGAAGGCATGATGGCGAAGTGGTACGCCGCGAATACCGCCGAGATGATGCAACAATATGTAGACCTCGCGGCGAGGATTGCTCCCCAGCTCGAGGCAGGGAGCCGCGTGCTTGAGGTGGCGCCGGGCCCCGGATACTTCTGCATCGAGCTGGCCAAGCGCGGCTCTTACGCCATTATCGGGCTTGACCTGAGCCAAAGCTTCGTGAAGATGGCGGCAGAGAAAGCTGCGGCGGCCGACGTCAACGTGAAGTTTACCCAAGGCTCTGCCTCGAAAATGCCCTTCCCCAACGACTGCTTCGACTTCCTTTTGTGCCGGGCGGCCTTCAAGAACTTTGCCGATCCGGTCGGCGCGCTCCAAGAGATGTGTCGGGTGCTGAAGCCCGGAAGCCGCGCCCTGCTGATCGACCTGAGCCGGGATGCGCGCCCGGATGAAGTCAGTCGCGCCGTGGACGAGATGGGTCTGTCGGCCATGAACCGCCTTCTGACCAAGATGGTTTTCAAAACCATGCTGATCCGCAACGCGTACACGCGGGAGGAATTCGAGCAGATGCTGGCGCAGACGCAGTTCAGCCGCGTCGAAATCGGTGGCAATGGTATGGGATTCGAAATCTGGATGACAAAGTAGCCGGTAACGCGCGGCGCCGTGGAGGGTCAGGGTTTTCGCGCAATTGTATGAAATTCTCATCGCGCGCCTCATTGTTCCCAAAGGGTCCAATTTGAACAACCGCAAAAGCAGTTGAAAACCCTTGAACGGTGCGGGTTTTTAGTATTGCCCCTACTCCGCGCCCTGTGCTAAAAACAAGACGCATGAATGAAGCGCCAATCACGATACGCAAATACACCGACTTCTCAGAGATCAAGGCGGATGAATATCGCTATTGGCAAAGTCGGCCCGCGCATGAGCGGCTGGACGCGGTTGAAGAAATGATCGAAACGGCCTATGCCCTCAAGGGATGGAAGATCGAGCCTGATGTACCAAGACTACAAAGACCTTTTGTCCGCCTTCCAGTCCCATGGCGTTAAATACCTCGTTGTGGGCGGCTTTGCGGTTATTCATCACTCGCAGCCGCGCTTTACGGGGGACATGGACCTTTTCATCAAAGCGGACCCTGAAAATGCCAAGGCGACCTATGCGGCGCTTGCTGAGTTCGGAGTACCGCTCCAAGGTGTCCGCCCCGAAGATTTCACCGACCGCAACAGTTTCTTCCGCTTTGGCCGACAGCCGAAGGGCTTTGATATTCTCCCCGCCATCCCCGGCGTCGATTTCGACGCGGCTTGGGAAGAGCGCGTTGAAACCGTGGTTGATACGGCTACCGGCCTGAAGGCGAATTTCATATCCGCCGACGACCTCATAGCCTCGAAACTCGCCTCAGGACGCGCCCGCGACCTTGCGGACGTTGAGGAAATCCGCAAAGCGGCGGAAAGCCGGCAGCCACGACCCGCAAAAAAAAAGCCGCCCGAACCGACACCGGGCAGCGGTCCTGGTCAGTGACCGCGTTTCACAAAGGGTAAGTTTCTGGATTCCCGAAATCGTTAAGTTTTGAGAAAATTGGAAACCCGCGACCGGCAAGAGGCAGGTTATGTGCTCGCTCTCGACCGCAGGGTATCGCCTAGC
>JASHTU010000002.1 GCA_030040395.1 Acidobacteriaceae bacterium | reverse complement strand
GCACTGTTTTGCCCTCTGCGCTTCCCAGCGGAGGATCCACGGTGCGCAGCAAAAACGGGCTCGTCAGCCGCACGTGCTCCAGCGTCCGGCCCACAATGCGCCTTTCGAGCGCCGTGATGTACGCCGCGATATCGGGCAGTTCCGGCATGGTTACCAGCTTGCGGCGCGCGCGTTCCATTGCGCAACCGGTATCTTGGGTGATCCCGTGCCCCGGGTTTGCACGCGAGCGTCGCACTCGACCCCAAAAACGCGAACTCTGTGGCGCTGGTCACGCCGTCATGCTACGGCGGCCTCATCCGCCTTTGCCGCGATGAAAGCCACCTCCTGCCGGCCCGCGCCCAAGCTTGCCCGCATCCCCCTCCCGGCATCACACTGGACTGGAGACAAAATGGGAGCCGTTTCATCCCTCGGCGTGCTGGCCGGCCTGGGCGCAGCGGCAGGCGTGGGCCTCGCTGCGGGCGGCTGCGCTTATGCGGCGCTGAGCCCCCGCTCGCGCTTCTTCGGCGCTGCCCTCATCGCTCCGCCCAAGCCCGGTGAACTGGCCCTCACCTTCGACGACGGCCCCAACCCCACTTGGACCCCGCGCCTGCTCGAACTGCTCGCCGCCCATGAAACCCGCGCCACCTTTTTCCTGCTCGGCAGCCATGCCCACGCCGCACCGGAACTGGTGCGCCGCATCATCGCCGCCGGCCATCTCGTTGGCAACCACTCTTGGGACCACCCCAACCTCGCCCTCACTCCCGGCGCCCGCATCCACGAGCAGCTCCGCCGCACCAGTCAAGCCCTCGAACAGATCACCGGCCGTCCCGTCCGCTACTTTCGCCCGCCCTTTGGCGCCCGCCGCCCCGCCGTCCTGCGCGCGGCCCGCGAGTTGGGTCTGCTTCCCGTCCTCTGGAACGCCATGACCTCCGACTGGAGCGAGCCCTCCGCCAAACGCATCGCCAGCCGGCTCACAGGAAAAATCGACCGCCTCGCCCGCCGCGGCCGTGCCGCCAACATCGTTCTCCATGACGGCGGCCACCTCGACCCCGGCGCCTACCGCGCGCCTTCCCTCACCGCCGCCGGAATCCTCGTCGCACGCTACAAAGCCACCCACCGCTTCGTCACCGTCGACGCCTGGGAGTCAAGTTTGTAAGGGGAATTCGCTTTGTAAAGGGAATCTGCAATAGGAACGGGAATTGAAGTTGCGCCAAGGCCGGAGACTCTCCCGCGCCGCGCCGTCGTGGGATATACAACAATCTTCCTGGTCCCGTGGCGGGACCACTCTCGCCAGTTTCAGAGTCCGCTTGGGTCCCTGTCCTGCTTATCCCAGCGCGTGAATCTGCGCTTCAATCTCCGCCAGCGCCGCTTCCAACGCCGTACGCCGCGCCGCACTCGACGTCCTCTGCGACAGGATGTTTTTCCGCTGCAGCTTCAGGGCCTGCTTTTGACGTTCCCGCTCGGCGCGATGCTGTTCGGCATGCCGACGGTCCTCCTCGCTTTGAAAGCCAGCGGTCAGACCGGCCTCGGAATGCTCTACAGCAGTCGCCATCTGCTCCTCCACTGATTTACTTTCCCAACCACGAGCCATATCTTCATTCTACGAGGGTTTTGCCCCGTGGTGTCCCAGGTAATGACGTAGGGTGCCCTTTGGGGAGCCTATCTTGTTACGGAGGTTTATGTATGCGCGCCTGCCAAATCTCGGCCTTTGGCATTGATTCTTTGGAATTTGTGGAACGCCCCACGCCCACCCCTGGCGCCGGCGAGGTCCTCATCGGCGTGCGCGCAATTTCCTTGAATTTTCGCGATCTGATGATGGTCAAAGGCCTCTACAACCCGAAATTGCGCCTGCCCCGCATCCCTTGCTCCGATGGCGCGGGAGAGGTGGTCGCCGTGGGCCCCGGCGTCACCGCCTGGAAACCCGGTGACCGCGTGGCCGGAATCTTCATGCAGAACTGGCTCGACGGCCCCCTCACTGCCGCCCGCGCCAAGGGAGCCCTCGGTGGCGACATCGACGGCATGTTGGCCGACTTTGTCGTGCTCAAGGAAACCGGCCTTGTCGCCCTTCCTGAGCACCTCAGCTTTCAGGAAGCCGCCACCCTCCCCTGCGCCGCCGTCACCGCCTGGAACGCCCTCGCCACCGGCGATCTCAAGCCCGGCGCCACCGTCCTCATCCAGGGCACCGGCGGCGTTTCCATCTTCGCTCTCCAGTTCGCTCGCCTCCACGGCGCCCGCGTCCTCGGCATCTCTTCGAGCCACGAAAAGCTCGAGCGGGCGACGAGCCTCGGCCTCGACGCCGGCCTCAACTATCGCGACAACCCCGATTGGGACATCTGGGCCCTCGATCAGACCGGCGGCGAAGGCGTCGACCTGGTCGTCGAAGTTGGCGGCCTCGGCACCCTGCCCCGCTCCCTTAAGGCCATCCGTATCGGCGGCACGGTGGCCCAGGTCGGCGTTCTCCTGCCCGCCGCCGAGTCCTTGCCCATCCCCCTCATCCTCCGCAAAATGGCCCGCATCCACGGCGTCTACGTCGGCTCGCGCCGCGACTTCATTGAAATGAACCGCGCCATCGCCCTCGCCGAGCTCCGCCCTATCGGCGAAGAATTCTCCTGGTCACGCGCCCCCGAGGTCTTCCAGCACATGGCCGACGCCAGCCACTTCGGCAAACTGGTCCTCACCGTAAGCTA
>JASHTU010000573.1 GCA_030040395.1 Acidobacteriaceae bacterium | reverse complement strand
GGTATGGGCTTCAGTTGAAGGGTACGGGCTTCGGCCCGTACGAAGAGGCGGTCAGCGGCCGATGCGCCCCCGGGAGAAGATCGCACAAGAATTCAAGGCTGCCGGCGGGAAGATGGGTTATTGTGGACGGGAGGTCAACCCCATGCAATTTTGCCCAAAATCTCGGCGCCGGTCGCGCTGCGCCCTCGTGCTGGCTGGATGTGCCGTGCTGCTGCTTCTGCTGCCCGCGGACGGATCGGGGCAGCAGCCGCCTCAAAGCGCTGCGCAGGCGTTACCCCCGCCGGCCAATTTTCAGAATCCCATTCCCGCCGGGCAACTGGCCTTCCTGAGCGCCTACGCCAGCCAACCGGTGAAAGTGCTGCTCAAGGATAAGCGCTATCGGTCGCTGCTCAAGCAGGTGACGCCGCGGACCACCTACCACTACGGCCGCGACATGAGCCTGGCCGACGCCGTCGACATGGTGATAGACGGATCGAAGGCGCCGGTCGAGATTCGCGACTCCCGGTACGCGCTGATTGCGGGCGCGAATGGGCCCTACCTGCGCGGCCGCGGATTCATGTGGTTCGATCTCCAGGCAGGCACGGCGCTGGGCGTGTTTTATTTTCAGCCCACCAACGGCGAGCCCACGCCCACGCTCACCGTCTTCTCGCGGCAGTTGACGGATATGGACCTGAGCATCGGCCAGTTGCCGCTGGCGTTCGATGAGGACCTGGGCCAGTGGGCGTTGCTGGACCGGACGCCCGCCATCACCCCGCGGTACTTTATCCCCGAGAATGGCAAAAAGTACGTGCTGTTGCACGATGAAGACTACTGCGCACACGCGCCGGGCCAGGCCGTTCCGCCGGCCAATATTTGCGAGCAGTTGATGGACCAAGCCGCCGATGCCGATGTCAATGCCGCGTACTTTATGCACGAGACGCACAACGCGGCCAACGCCACAGCATGGATGCTGGGCCCGGACCAGACGGCATGGCTCAGCTTTCGCATGGCCACTTGTGGGGTAACCCTGGCCTGCCGGATCCGCGTCACGCGGGAGCGCACGCGGGTGCTGCTGGCGAGACGATGAGGCGGCGAAACAGCGAGTTAGCAAGCCGGCGCGGGCGGCGGTGGACGGCGTCAGTTTGAGCCAGTGGATTTCGCGGCAGATTGAGAGCGCGCCGTGACCGAAAGCGCGAGAGCGGCGCCAGATAGACAAGATCGTTTCGCGCAACAGGAGGAAGAACAAATGCCTACTTATCTGGCCGAGGATATGGTGGGCCAAGACCCGACCGAGATTTGTTATCCGCACCTGCTCTTGTGCATGGGAGTGACAGTGCTGATGACGGATGGTACGCTCATCGGCGGTCATTTCACAACTCCGACAACAGAGGCGGGCGTGGCCGCCGAGATGGTGCGGCAGATCAATGCGCATCCCGCCGGCATGTACCAACTGTACTGCGCGGGAAATTTCCCCGTGCATCTCATCACGCATAAGGGCCAGGATGTTCCCGAAAAGGCCCAGTTGCTCGGGTTTCACGGAGATGCGTACAGCTTCGATACCTCCTCGATTAAGCCGAAGGATGGAACTTTTGTTGCCGTGCAGTCGAACGGGTCCAACCATAACTGCTCGATTTTCTACAAGCGGGACGAGAAGGCGAGGGTGGTCTATCAGAAAGGAAGCACTCCGAATGTCAAGAAGATCTCTTCATCGGGAAAAGTGTCTGCCGCGCCTCAGTTCGGAGCGGTGGGACTTACCGGGACCATCCACAAGCTACACCAGGCAGATTTCCTGCATCAACTCAAGCATTACGCCATCCCATAGTGAATCGGACGAGCCGCAAAACCACAATCCTACGCGTTTCGTCTTGCTCGCACCGCCGCTGCCAGCTCTTCGAGTAGCGTGTGTGTTTCTTTCCAGTCAATGCACGCGTCCGTAATGCTTTGCCCGTAAACGAGCGCCTCGCCGGGAACCAGCTTCTGCGCGCCCGCCACCAGGTTGCTCTCGATCATGACGCCGAGGATGTTGCGGTTGCCCTGGGCCACCTGCGCGGCCACGTCGCGGCCCACGATTCCCTGCCGCCGATAGTCCTTGCTCGAGTTGGCGTGGCTGAAGTCGATCATGATGCGCGGTGCAACGCCCGCCGCTTTCATCCGCTCGGCCACATCGGCCACGCAGTCCGCGGTGTAGTTCACGGTTTTGCGTCCACCACGCAAAATCACGTGGCAATCCGGATTGCCGGCGGTGACGAAAATGGCCGACTGTCCGTGCTTGGTATGGCCCAAAAAAGTGTGCGAGTAGGCCGCGGAGACCACCGCGTCGATGGCCACCTGCACATCGCCCGAAGTCGCGTTCTTGAAGCCCACAGGGCACGAAACGCCGGAGACGAGCTGGCGATGCACCTGGCTCTCCGTGGTGCGCGCGCCAATGGCGCCCCAGGCCACCAGGCCGGCGATGTACTGCGGCGAGATCATATCCAGGAATTCGGTGCCCGTAGGCACGCCCATCTCGGCAAGGTCGAGGAGCAGGTTGCGCGCCAGGCGCAGGCCGTCGTTGATTTTGTACGACTGGTCGAGGTAGGGATCATTGATGAGCCCTTTCCAACCAATGGTGGTGCGCGGCTTCTCGAAATAGACGCGCATGGCGATGCGCAAGTCGGCGGAAAACTCCTGGATCGCCCCCTGGAGCAGCCTTGCGTACTCGCGCGCGGCTTTCACATCGTGAATCGAACATGGTCCGGCCATCACCAGCAGCCGGTCGTCGCGCCCGTTGAGGATTTCCACAATCTCTTGGCGCGCCTCGAAGATGGTCGCCGACGCGGCTTCGCTCAACGGCCGCTCCTCCTCCAAAAAAACCGGCGGAAGCACCACCTTGGTCCACTTGATCCGAATATCCTCCGTGCGATGAAGCATGATTATTTCCCGCCCTGGGCCGCGCGCTTCAAGCCTTCCGCAGCCGCCTCCCGGCCACTGTCTAATTTGCAGTTTCCGAAAATGAATATACAGGGAGCGCCTGTTAGGGCGGAATTTTTGCGCAGGATATAACTTCAGACGCGACGCATTGCCCGCGATGTTACGACGGAACGTTCTCCGGGGCAGCCGTCAGGAAAGTAAGCCGCGTTGTTCAGAACACGCGCACGCGCACTCCCGCGCTGACGCCGACAGACGTCATTGACCCATAGGTAAACTGCGGCCAGTCCTGATACTCGACGTCCACGACGCGGATGTGAATCCTCGCGTTGAGGCGATAATCCAGCCCGCCTCCGGCGGTCACAATAAGATAGTGGCCGGTGGCCAGGTTGTAGGGGAAATTGAAATCGCCGAAGCCCACCAGTCCCTTCACATACGGTTGAAAGCTGCGCACGTCGAAGTGATAGCGCACCCCGGCGGAATAAGTCTGGGCGTGTACATTGGCCGTTTGATGAAAGTCGATCCAACGTCCTTCCCCTTCAATGCCCAGCCGCCGTCGCGTGTCGGCGTCCACCACTGCGGTCACCGCCAGCATTTTGCGATTGCCGTATTGCAAGGTATATCCCGACCCCAGCGCGCCGGCTGAAATGGTCAGGCCGCCTGCATCGCCTGAAGGACTCACTTGCGCCCGCGCCGCCGGCATGCCCAGGCAGGCCGTCAGAATGGCAACCCCAAGGCCCCAGCGGCCGCCCGACCGCAACCAGGCAAATTCGCCTCGCCCGCACCCGAAAATCCGGGAAACCTTCATCATTTCAAAAATCTCGAAATCCTTCATCGCGCTTCTGCGCCGCCTTTCGCGAGGGGTGATCGTCGTTTCTTACTTGGTGATCGTCACCGTCTCGTTTTGGTAATGGACCACGTTGCTGCTGGCGCCCGTTCCCACCACCTGGATGACGTACGTGCCCGGCGCCGCGTCGCCCATGCTGAAGCCGTTGCACCCGCTGGCCAGCAGCGCCGCCGCGGAGAGCGCCATCACCAGCACCATGGTCAGCCCCGTCTTCAACAGCGATGCATGCCGCCTGCGCAACCGCCAGAAGATCCAGCCAAAGAAGACGCTCAGAGGCAGGAACAGCCCGGCCAGCGACATGCCTCTGCTTCCCGTCCGGTTCATGGCCGACGAGCCGCCGGTCAAAGGCGAATTAGTGTCGATGGTGAGCTGTGCGCTCGCTGTTCCGTTGGCCGGCAGCTTCATGCTCACGGCGGAGAAATGGCAAGTGACCCCCGCCGGAAGCGAAGCACAGCCCAGGCCGATCGTGTCGCTAAAGCCGCCGTTCGAGCTCAGGTTCACGTTCACGGTCGCGTTCTGCGACGACGCCATCGACACCGAATTGGGGGCTACGGTGAGATTGAAGCCTTGCGCCGTGCCGGTGATCGATACCGCCTGCGAAGTAGACGGGCTGTGGTCGATGTCGCCGCTATAGACGGCGGTGATGGAATAGTCGACGCCGCCGCTCAAACTCGGAACCAGCGTGGCCACGCCGCCCGAATCGAGCGTCGCCGATCCAATCTCGGTCGACCCGTTGTTAAACGTGATTGTGCCCGTCGGGGTGGGTCCGCTCGCGCCGGCCAGCACCGTGGCCACCAGGATCACCTGCGGATTGGCGCCGCCCGTCGTCGAACTGCCCAAATCGGTGGTGGTTGGAATCGTGCCCACCGTCTCACTCACCGAAGCCGAGTTACTCGCCGCGTCGTTGGTGTCGCCTTGATAGTCGGCGGTGATGGCGTAGGCGCCTGCCGCAAGCCCCGCCGTGTCATTGAAAGTCGCCGTCCCCGAAACCAGGTTCGCGCTGCCCACCACCGTCGAGCCCGCCAGGAAGTTCACCGCCCCGGTCGGCGTGCCGCCGGTTCCCGTCACTTTGGCGGTGAAGGTGATGGCCGCGCCCACCAGCACGGGGTTCGGCGTGACGCTCACCGTGGTGGTGGTCGTGGCCGGGTTCACGGCCAGCGCCAGCGCCGGCGAAGACGCGCTGCCCTCGTCGTTGGCGTCGCCTCCGTAGCTGGCCACAATGTTGTACGTTCCCGGCGCCAGCGTAGGGGTGATGCTCGCCGCGCCGCTTGCATTCAGCGACGCGCTGCCCAGGGATGTGGTTCCGGAGGTGAAGGTTACCGTCCCCGTCGTCATCGCCGAGCCGGCCACCACCTTCACCGTCGCCGTGATCGTTTCTGGCATTCCGGCAATTCCAGGATTCGGCGCGGCGCTCACCGTGGTCGAGGTCTGCGCCTGATTCACCGTCTGGTCATAGGGAGCCGCCGCCGAACTGGCCGCGCTGTTGAACCCGTCGCCGGGATAAGTTGCCGTGATGGGATGTGTACCCACCACCAGCGACGAGGTCTGGAACGTCGCCATCGCCGGATTGCCCGACAGTGTTCCCGTTCCAATCTTCATGCCATTATCCAGGAAGGTCACCGTCCCGGTAGGCGGGGTGGTTGCGGTGGAAGGAATGCTTGCGGTGAACGTCACCTGCGTGCCGTAATTCGATGGATTGGGGCTCGAGGTCACCGCGATCATGACCGTTGCCTGCACATCCTGGTTGACGGCCGCGGAGGTGCTGGCCTGGATTTCTTTGGACGCATCGCCGCTGTAAACCGCTGTGATCTGGTGCACGCCATTGGTCAGCGTTGAAGTAACGTAGGTAGCCGTGGCGCTGGCGCCTGTGCCGGTGAGCGGTTGCGTGGCCAGGGTATTGGCACCGTCCATAAAGGCTACGGTTCCATCTGGTGTAATGCCGCCCCCGGCGCTCGTCACCGTGGCGGTGAAGGTCACGCTCTGTCCGACGGTCGACGGGTTCAGGCTCGATTGCAGGGTGGTGGTGGTGCCTTCCTGCACAATCTGGATGTCTGGCAGCACGCCGTTGTCAGTCGAAGAGCTGGCAAAGTGGCCGGCATCACCGCTGTACGAGGCCACAATCGAATGTTGGCCCACGCCCAGCGTCGAAATCGAGAAGCTGGCCGTTCCCGTTGTCCCTCCGGTATTCAGCGCCAGGGTCATGCCGCCGGCCGAGGTCAGCGTCGTTGTCGTCCCGTTGTAGGTGTCGGCCAAACTCACCGTCCCCATCAGCTTGCCGGTTCCGCTGCCCGTGGTCACGGTGATGGTGAAGGTGACGTTCTGGCCAAAGCCGGAGGGATTGGGCGCCGACGTCACCGTGGTCGTCGTCGAGTTGACCGCCTCCGCATTTCCCATCAACTCGATATTCAGCGGCGAGTTCGCTCCCGTTTCCGAGGGCTCCGTGTCGTCGGTGATACTAATGTTGGCGTCCAGCGGATTGCCGGCGACGGTGGGCGCAAAAACCGCCGCGATGGTGCAGTCGCTGGCCACGGCCAGATACGGCGTGCCCGTGGTGCAAGAGGTTCCCGCCCCCACCTGCGAATTCGCGTCCGCATTGATGGCTGTCAGGTTGAGGACATCGTTGCCGTCGTTCTCCACTGTCTGGTTAATGGGGTTCGACTGCGTGTCTTGCCGCGTCGGATTGGAGAGAAAATCCAGAACGGCAAAGTTGCTTTCCACCTCGCGCACAACCATGTTGTAGTAATCGGCTACGTAGATGTCGCCGTTGGGGTCGACTGCCAGCCCCATGGGCCCGTACAGCATGATGTGCCCCAGGTTGCCGGCGGAGGCTAGGTAAAGACCGCAGCCGCTCTGGACTAGATTGGTCAACTCGCCATTCGTTGCGTTGACCTTGCGGATGGCGTTGTTTTGTGTGTCCGCAATGTACAGGTTGCCCGCTGCGTCCAGCGCTACCCCTGAAGGCGAGGAAAGCGGCGTTGCGTTCGCCGCCGTCGGCGTGGTGGGACAACTGCTGCTGATACCGCCCGCGAAGCCGGTTCCGGCGATAGTGAGAATGGTTCCCGCGCCCGCCGCGCAGCCGGTTACGTAGGCCGGCGCACTCGTCGCGCTGGCGCACACCAGGCGCACACGATTATTCGCCGAGTCGGCGATGTACAGGTTGCCCGGGACATCCACGGCCACCGCATAGGGAAAGTTCAGTTCGGCCGTGGTGGCCGGGATGTTGTCGCCGTTATAACCGCCGTCCCCATTCGACGCCGTGTAGCCGGTTCCCACTACGGTGGCGATGGACCCTGTGGAGACGCTGACTTCGCGAATGCGATGGTTGAAGGTGTCGGCGATGAAAAGATTGCCGCTGGCGTCCACGGTTACCGCCCAGGGTGCGTCCAGCGTGGCTTGCGTGGCCGGGCAACCGTCGCCCACGGCATCGGAACTTGCGCCGCACACGGCGGAGGCTCCGCCGGCAAAAGTCGTAATGTCGCCCGAAGCCGCCGAAATCTTCCGGATCACGCTATTGCCGGAATCGGCGATGTACACATTGCCCGCGCCGTCCACGGCTACGCCGTTGGGATTGTTCAAAGTAGCCGCCGTCGCCAGGCCACCGTCGCCTGAGTAGGAGGGGTTACCGTTGCCGGCAATGGTGGTGATGATCCCCGGCCCCGTGCAGGTGCTGACATAGGGCGGCGGGTTTTTCGAGCAAACCAGGCGCACCCGGTTGTGCATACTGTCGGCGATGTACAGGTTTCCCGCGCCGTCCACGGCCACCCCGCCCGGCAGATTTAACTCCGCTTCCGTCGCCGGCTTTCCATCTTCGGGGTTGGTCCACGCGCCGTCGCCGGCCACCGGAACCATGTTCCCCGGCGCCAGCACGCCCAGCCCGCCTTTGCCCACGCCGGAGATATATCCCGTTCCCACGAGCTTGCCATTGCTGTCAAGAAGAACGACCGCGCCCATGCGTAAACCGGGCGCCGAGGGAGTAAATGTGACCGATTGCGTGCAGGTAGCCGGAGGCGCAAGCGTTGCGCCCGTGCAAGTGGAAGTCCCGACCCCCGCGGCAAAGTCCTGGCTCGTCGCGCCCATCGTGAGCACCGCCACGCTGCTCACCGTCCCTCCCGCCGGAGACGTGGTAACGGTGACGCTTTGCGCCCCCGAGGTTGTACCCACCGGCTCAACCGTAAAGACGTTCAGCGTCTGCGCCCATGCGCCCGCGGTCGCCATCAACAGCGCCGCAAAAGCCAAACTAGAGAAAGCGCGTGTCCAAGCCTGGTTTCGCCTTAACACTGCAGCACTTCGGTCTCGTTTCCCGAGACGCCGCGCAGCGGCGGTTGAAGGTTGAGGCAACATGCATTCGATCATTTGAGGGGCAGACTGTCCTGGCTGGCAAATCATGGGTCTCCGCGCGCCGTCTTCCGGCAATCGTTTCCCTTCGGCGGCCCCGGCTGCAGCCGAAACTTACACGGCCGGCGAGCGAACCAGGCTGCCGATTCGTAGAACGCTACACCGCAAATCTCAATCCGGTCGGCGAAGCCTAACGAGGGAAACTAGGACCTATTATTACTTCTAAGCGAAAAATTGCAATCGATCGTAACAAACTATGGTAATGAGCCGAGAGAGCGGTACGGAGGGATTGTTCGAACGGATGTTTCTGAATTTGCTAGGCTTCTCAGGAAGAAGTTACCCTAGTGCGTTGTCCTGGGGTACTGAGTCATAGGCAAGAGCCGTGATCCTCATCACAAGAAACCGGGAGGCTGCAATCGCTCCGCCCTCGGCCTGGTGACCGTGGTCTTCAGCGCTGCCGCGCTCCTCGTCTTTCGCGGCGGTGATGCCTTCGCCGCGTTCGACAACCACACGCGCGAGGCCATCGGTATGCTCTTAATCCGGATACGCGGGCAGGCGAACGCCATCAACCAGACGTTCCGGGGATTGTGGCTGTTGCCTTTTGGATGGTTGGTCGTGCGCTCACGCTTCTTACCGCGCTGGCTCGGTTCCTGGCTCGTGCTTGACGGCATCGCCTGGCTTGTCGTCGGCATGACGTGGTTCCTCGCTCCGGACTACAGCGATGCTCTTTTCCGCTACTTCCAGCCGGTGTTTCTGGCCGAGTTTGCCGCCATGCTCTGGCTGCTGGTCATGGGTGCGAACGAGCAAGCACTCGTTGCGGCTGCGATTACGTAGTCCCCCACTCCGTGCCGCGGCAAGGTTCTGCATCAATGGGCGGGTAGCACGAGTCCCAGGGATGCTGGCGCTGAATGCATCCGGAATGTCGTCGCATCATACCCGCCGGCCGAAGGCGTTACGCCATCGCCCGGCGCACCTCGCCGAATTGCTACTTCCCGGACCGCCGCGCCGTCTCGCCCTCCATGACGGCCCGCACCCCCTTCCCACCAAGCGGACGCCGTGAACCATAACGGCAACGGCGCCGGCGCGCCAAACCATCACTTTGAGGCGCGATGGCGCGCTTCGCGGGATTCGTAGGTCTTGTTGAACCCGTTACGGGGGTTGGTCACGGTGATTTCGCCCGACGGGGTGATGTCGAGGTTGATGGGATAGGCCATATCCGGCTGCTGATTGAGATTGGCGATGTAGTTCGGATCGGGATTCAGATCCGGATAGCGGACCGAGTAGTGCAACCTCCAGAACCCTTCCAGATGGGGGTAGGCGGCGACGGTTTTAATCACCGGTTCGTCACCGCCCTTCATGGGGCCGTTCTGCATCAGCGCCACCAGCGGATCGAACGCCGCCGTGGGCGGGCTGCT
>JASHTU010000572.1 GCA_030040395.1 Acidobacteriaceae bacterium | reverse complement strand
GTCTCGCGAATGGCGGCGCGCCCCTCAACCGGCGACCAGGGCGCGTTCCACCAGATCGCGTCCTCGCAAAAATAGCTCGCAAACTCGTCGGGGTCAGCCCGCACGCAGGCTTCGATAAATTGACGGATCAATGCCACGCTTTCAGCAGCTTCCAATTGAGGACCTCCCAGGATCATCCTCTCGCTATTGCACCACATGCGATGGCGCGCCGGCGGCAATCTACAATCAACCCAGGAAATGACCTGGGACGATTTAATTGCGGAAATTGCGCACCTGGGCGCGTGGGGCGGCTCGGACGCGGCCGTCACCGGGGTCGAGTACGACTCACGGCGGGTGCGGCCGGGCGTGGTGTTCGTGGCCATGAAGGGTGGGACCACGGACGGCAACCGGTATATTGATAAGGCGCTGGCGGCCGGCGCGCTGGGCGTTGTGACCGACTCGGCGGAGATGTTCGATCACCTGCTGGTGTACCGGCCAGGGTTGCCGGTGCTGGAAGTCGAGCACGGGCGGCGCGCGCTGGCCCAGGCTTCGGCCGCTTTTTTCCATCATCCCGAGCGCAAGCTGGCCGCGACAGGAATTACCGGCACCAACGGCAAAACGACCACCGCGTTTCTTGCCGAAAGCCTGCTGCATGCGGCGGGCCGGTCGGCGGTTCTGATCGGGACCATCGAATATCATGTTGCCGGCGAGACGCGGCCCTCATTGCACACCACGCCGGAGTCGCGCGATCTCTTCGAATTGATGGCCGAGGGCGCGACCCGTGGAGCCACGGAGCTGGTTACGGAGGTGTCGAGCCACGCCCTCGACCAGGGACGGATGGCCGGCATCGGTTTCGACGTGACCGTGTTCACCAATCTCACCCGCGACCATCTCGACTATCACCGCACGATGGACAACTATTTTGCGGCCAAGCGGCTGCTCTTTGACGGCACGGTGTATCCGGCGCCGCGCGTTGCGGTGATCAATCAAGATGATCCGCGGGGCAGGGAACTGGCCGCTGTTGCGCGCCACGCGGGAGCAGAAGTTCGCAACTATGGGATCGGCAAGGGCGAGTGGCGGGCGGCGAGTTATACGCTGACCCCCTCGGGGGCGGCGATCGATCTGGAGACTCCGGCGGGCTCGGCGCGCGTCCAGTCGAGCCTGGCGGGCGAGGTGAACGTGCTCAATCTGCTGGCCGCATTGACCGCGGTGCATGCGCGCGGCGTGGGGTTCCACGATCTTGTCAACGCCATTGCCGCCCTCAAACCGGTTCCAGGACGCTTTCAGGCCGTGGTTGCGGGCCAGCCTTTCACCGTGATTGTGGATTACGCGCACACCGACGACGCCTTGCGCAATTTGACCGCGCTGGCCCGGCAGATGACCGCGGCAACCGGCAAGCGCGTGATCACGGTGTTCGGGTGCGGCGGCGACCGCGACCGCACCAAGCGGCCCAGGATGGGCGAGGCGGCCGGGCGCGGGAGCGACTTTGTGGTGGCCACCAGCGACAACCCGCGCTCGGAAGACCCACGCGCAATTTTGGCCGAGGTCGAGCCTGGGTTGCGGAATTCCGGCATCGAATACACTATTGAGCCGGACCGCGCCGCCGCCATTCGCTTGGCGCTCCGAGCAGCCGGCGCCGGCGACGTGGTGCTCCTCGCCGGCAAGGGCCACGAAACAGAGCAGGTTCTCGCGGAGGGCGCCATTCCTTTCGACGACGCGCAGGTTGCGCTTTCCATGCTGGGCGAATTGGGGTATCGTGAGGGGCAGTGAATTTAACGCTGGCACAAGCGGCGATGTATGCGGGCGCGGTGCTCGAAGCCCCAGCCTACGCCAACGCGGGCGCATGCGAAGCCTCGGGTTACTCCATTGACTCGCGCACCCTGCAGCCGGGCGCATTGTTTTTCGCCGTGCGCGGCGAGAGGCTCGATGGGCACGACTTCGTGGCTGCCGCTCTCGAACACGGCGCCCTGGCGGCCGTGGTTTCGCGCGCCCGCGTAGCGTCGTTGCCTGACGCTGCGCTCGCCGCGCCGCTGTTGATTGTCGAAGACCCGTTGGCGGCGTTGCAGACGCTGGCCGCCAATGTCCGCCGCCAGTGGGGACGGAGGGTGGTGGCCATCACCGGTTCGGCGGGCAAAACCACCACCAAGGATGCGGCGGCCGCGGCCCTGGGCGTCAAGTTCAACGTGCTCAAGTCGCAGGGCAATCTGAATAACGCCTTTGGGTTGCCGCTGCAACTGCTGCGCCTCAAGCCAGAGCACGACATCGCCGTGGTGGAGATGGGCATGAACCACGCCGGCGAAATTGCCGCGCTGGCGCGAATCGCGGCGCCGGATTGGGGCGTGGTGACCAATGTGGGCAACGCCCACGTGGAGAATTTTGCCGACGGGCAGGATGGCATTGCGCGCGCCAAGTTTGAGCTGGTGGCCGCGCTGCCCGCAGGCGGAGTGGCCTTCCTGAACTGTGATGACGCCTACGTTTCGCAGTTTGGGCGGGACTTCACCGGGCGCGTGGTCTACTTCGGCTCGGGGCCGTGCGCCGACCCGCAGATCGTGTCTGCGGAGGAAGACGCAGACGGGCTGCACATCCGCTTTCGCGCCGGCGAGCGCAGGAGCGGCTTTACGCTCCGGTTGCTGGGCGCGCACAATGCGTCGAACGCCGCGGCGGGGTTGGCCGTGGCGCTCGAGGCCGGCGTGGACCTGGAAGCCGCGGCGGGGGCGCTCGCATCGCTCAGCGCGGGCGATAAACGCGGACAAATTCTGGAGATTGGCGGAGCCACGATTTTGAACGACAGCTATAACTCCAACCCGGAGGCGTTGCGCTCCATGATCCGCACGCTGGCCGCGCGGCCCGCCGGGGGCCGGCGCATTCTGGTGGCGGGCGAAATGCTGGAACTGGGCGCCCACAGCGCCGCGCTGCACACCGAATGCGGGCGCGCGGCGGCTGAGGCTGGCTTGGACATGGTGGTGGGTGTGCAGGGCAACGCCGATCATCTGGCGACCGCGGCCTGCGCCGGCGGCGTGGCCTCCATTTTTCTTCCCGGCGCCGAAGCGGCCGGCCAATGGCTGGCGCAAAACCTGCGCGCCGGCGACGTGGTGCTCGTCAAAGGCTCGCGCGGGGTTCACCTGGAGCGCGCCATCGAGACCTTCAAAGAACAAAGCCTGGCGGCGGAGGCGCGATGAGCCTTCGCCAGTTCGCGGGCGGCGTCGCGCTGCTCTTCTCCCTGGTATGCGTCGCCCCTCTTGCCGCGCAGGTTCCGCCCCAGTGGCTCCAGCCCTTTCCGCCGTTTCGCATTGCCGGCAATCTTTATTACGTGGGCAGCGCCGATCTCGCTTCCTACCTCATCGCCACGCCGCAGGGGCTCATCCTCATCAACAGCAGCCTTGAGCCTTCCGTGCCTCTCATCCGCAAGAGCGTCGAACAGCTTGGCTTCCACTTCGGCGACGTCAAGATTCTGCTCATCAGCCATGCCCATAACGACCACTGCGCGGGCAGCGCGGAGATTCTCAAGCTCACCCACGCCAAATATGAGGTGATGGCCCCCGATGTGCCCGTGGTCCAGTCGGGCGGCAAGGACGATTTTCAATATTGCGCGGAGAAAGACATGCTTTATCCGCCGGCGCACGTCGATCGCATCCTGCACGATGGCGACACGGTGCGCCTTGGAGGTTCGGTGCTCACCGCGCATCTCACGCCGGGGCACACCAAGGGCACAACCACGTGGACCATGGACGAAAAAGACAATGGCCGCGTGCTGCACGTGGTCATTGTGGGCAGCCCCAATGTGAACGCCGGCTATAAGCTGGTCGGCAACAAGGCGTATCCCAACATCGTAGCGGACTACCAGCGCGGCTTTGCGGTGCTCAAAAGCCTGCCCTGCGATA
>JASHTU010000571.1 GCA_030040395.1 Acidobacteriaceae bacterium | reverse complement strand
CGTGGCGTGTGGGATGGCGCGCCTGGGTGGGGATGAGGTGATGGTGATCGGGAACCGCAAGGGCGGAACCACCAAGGAGCGAGTGCGGCGCAACTTCGGCATGCCGCATCCGGAGGGGTACCGGAAGGCGCTGCGGGCGATGAAGATTGCCCAGAAGTTCGGGCGGCCGGTGATCAGCTTCATCGACCTGCCGGGCGCGTATCCGGGACTGGGGGCGGAGGAGCGCGGGCAGGCGGAAGCGATTGCGCGGAACCTGCTGGAAATGTCGCGCCTGCGCGTGCCCACCATCTCAGTGATCAGCGGCGAGGGCGGTTCAGGCGGGGCGTTGGCGCTGGCGCTTTCAGACCGGGTGCTGATTCTCGAAAACGCCCTTTATTTTGTGATTACGCCGGAGTCGTGCGCGGCGATCATGTGGCGCGACGCGGGGCAGAGGCAGTTGGCTGCCGAGGCGATGCGGATTTCCGCGCCCGAAGTCGCGGCCCTGGGTTGCGTGGACGAGATTATCCCCGAGCCGCCCGATGGCATCCAGAACGACCGGGAGGCAGGCGCGGGAATGCTGGGGACGGTCCTGAAAAAACGCCTGGCTGAGCTCAAAACTACGCCCATCGAGACTCTGGTGGCGGCCCGCCAGGAGAAGTTCCGCAATATCGCGCAGTTTTATAAGGAAGCTTGATTCCGAATACAAGGCCGAAGGACATGCAGGCAAGGCAAAAGAATGCGCGCGGCACGACCTCGCTGCGGCAACTTGAGCAAGGGACGCGGAGGCGCGCATGACTGCGCCTGCCAAGCCCGGCGCCAGGCTACGCGCCTACTTGCAGTTCGTGTTCGCGGTCCTCTATTTCTTTTTGGCGCGGTCGCTGGCGGTGCACAGCGCACAAGGGCTGGCCGGGGATCTGTGGTCGCCGCTGATCGCGCAGGCCATGCTGTTGTTTCTGCTGGTGCTGGGCTACGCGGCCATGGGCTTCTGGTTCCAGCGCCAGTTGCACCCCGTCAGGGCGCAGGGATTGCCGGCCCGTCCGGGTTGGCCGCGCGAGATCGGGCTGGGCCTGGCCACGGGCTGGGGCATCGCCGTGGTGTGCGTGCTGCCGATGGTTGTGGCGGGAGGGATTGCCATCTCCTTTTCGACGGGAAGGTCGGATTGGGGCTGGTTGGGGGTCGCGACGGCGTATTACGCGCTGGCCGCACTGGCGGAAGAAGTGGCGTTTCGCGGCTACGCATTCCAGCGCTTTATCGACGCGGTAGGGCCGATCGGCGCCACGCTGGGCTTTGCGGCGTATTACGCCGTTGTGCGATCGCTGCTTCCCGGCTCGAGCCGCGCCAGTTTCGCGGTTTCAGTGGCCCTGGGCGTACTGCTGGCCACGGCTTACCTGCGCACGCGCGCGCTGTGGGTGGGCTGGGGGCTCAACTTTGGCTGGAAGGCCACCCGGGCTTTGCTTTTCGGCCTGGCCGTGGCGGGGATTAACAACAATTCGCCAGTGATTCAGGGCAATCCCATGGGCCCGTTCTGGTTGACGGGCGGAGGATTTGGCCTGGACGGCACATGGATCGCTTTTGCCGTCATCCTGGTTGCGCTGCCGGTGGTGTACCGGATCACGCGCGACCTCGATTTCCGGTACAACGCGCCGGAGATTGTGCCGGGAGGGATTCCCTTGGACATGGACGCGGCGGCCCGCGCGCAGCACGAGGCGGCGATGGGTTCGGACCGCGCCGCGGCTCCGGCGCTGGTGCAGATCGAGGTCGCGCCAACGAATTTGGAGTCGACGCTGGAAGGGGGAGTTCCAGCCGATCAACATTCCGGAATTCCCGAGGTTCCCGGAAACCTTGCTCCCAGGACCTAGCGCGCCCCGCGAGCCCGGTGCGTAGCGTGAAACGCTTCCCGGAAATACGCACGGCGGCCCGGGAGACCCTTCCACGCTCTTTCGCATCTGTCCGTGAGAGGTTTTGAAAAGGCGAAATCTTTTTTGGGGATGCGCCTTTCTCCTTGAACCGGAATTGGTTTTGCGCAATGCTTAATACGTACATGGGAGGTTCCCATGATGCGGCCCATGGCTCGTGAAGGTTTGCGTCCGGTTTTCGACACGACCGCCGAAGTCAACCACCGTTCAATGCGGCGGCTGGCGTTGGGTTTAGCGCTCGGCGCCCTTCTTGCCGCCGGCGTCAGCGCAGCCCAGGTTTTGACCATCGACACCAGCGGCAAGGGCCCGATCACCGCCAATGGTCCCGTCGACCGCCAATACATGCAGATTGTTCCCACGCATGTGGCGCTTTCCAAGACGCCGCTGGACGTCAAGACGCGGCTGGGGATTGTACGCCTTATGCAGGCGGAGCAGGGGTTTGCCATGCGTCCGTTTCCGGCTGGCCATAAGGGGCTTACGCTGGTCGCTAACGGCGATCTTAGCCCTGCCGGAGAAGCTTACCTGAATATGGTGGTGAGCAGCGGCCTGAGCGCGAAGCCGGGCGGCCGCCTGGTGGTGACCGACGTCAAAATCGACCATAACAAGATGATCTTCGATTTGAACGGCGGACCAGACGCGAAGCATCGGTTTCTGCGTCATATCCAGATCGGGATGGGTCCCGACATCACCAATCCGGTGGTCGCCGACGACGGCCAGGAGCCGGTGGGTTCGCGGCTGACCCTCGCCTTCAAGGGCGGAATCCCCGAACTGACCGGAGACCAGGTGAAAGCGTTGCTGGCGCCGCTGATTTCCTTCGACGTGAAGACGCCCGTCCAAGCCTACACCGATACGCTGCCCAAGCCGCTGAAAGACGCCATTCTGAACCACCAGGTGCTGGTAGGCATGAGCACGGAGATGTTGATGTTCGCTAAGGGCCAGCCGGTGAACAAGATGCGCGAGATGGACGGGCAGATGCCGATTGAGATTTGGATGTACGGCAAACCGCCGGAGACGGTGGAGTTTGTGCGCATCAACGGCAACCGGGTAATTCGCGTGGAGATTGCGCCCGTGGGCCAGCCGATGCAGGTGTTTACCGCGGACGTGGTGACGCCGATGCTGCAAGGCACGCCGGCGGCGGTGGAAGCCGAGAACGCGAATGTACACATCATCCACGAGGGCGATGTCGAGCGCGATCCGAACAAGGAGGCTCCCGCCGCGCCGCCCACGCTGGCCGCGCCGGGGGAAAACCTCCCCACCCAAAACAATTCGGGCGCGGGACAGATGAAGCCCGTGCATTTCCCCAAGCAGCAGTCCGACAACCAACCGGGAGCGAACCCCGACGATCAGCAGCCGGCGACTACGCAGCCCGCTCCGGGGGGCGCCGCGCAGCAACCGGCCAGCGCATCGCCGCCGGCCGGTCAACAGGCGCCCGCCGCGCAGCAGCAGCCGGCAGGGAACTCGACGCCCGCCGGGTCGGGGAGTTCGAGCCAATCGGCGCCGCCCGCCTCGCCTGGCTCGAGCAACTGAGCCGCAGGCGGCCTGACCCAGTTTCGAAGCGGAACTTCGCGACCCTCCGCCAGCTACGGAAGAATACATTTGCTTGGCTCCGCTTCGGATGAAGGCGTGCGGAGCGGGTCGTTTTCGCTCACGCTTACGCAGGGTTTGCACACGCCCACCGGGGTTTCGCTCCGCCGCGGCCGGTTCGATACACTCGAAAACGACCGCCTATCGCTCCGGAGCGCCTTTTTGCCTCTCGCCGTCCAGGAACGCCTGATTCGCCCCGCCCGCAACATTTCCGGAAGCCTGCGCCTGCCCGGCGACAAATCCATCAGCCACCGTTACGCCATGCTGGGAGCGTTTGCCGAGGGCGTTTCGCGGTTCACGAATTTTTCGACGGGCGCCGATTGCGCCTCAACGCTGGCCTGTATGGAGTCGCTGGGCGCGAAGGTGAAGCGGCTGGGTGGCGACCAAGTGGAAATCACCGGCGTGGGGGGACGGGTGACGCCGACGGGCAGACCGCTTGACTGCGGCAATTCCGGTTCGACGATGCGCATGATGTCCGGCCTTCTGGCCGCGCAGGAGGGCCGCTTCACGCTTACCGGCGACGCGTCGCTTTCGCGGCGGCCGATGGAGCGCATCCGGCAGCCGCTGGAAGCCATGGGCGCGCGGCTGATGTTAACCGACGGTCACGCGCCGCTGACCATCGAGGGCGGCGCGCTGAATGTGATTGACTACGCCACGCCGGTCCCCAGCGCGCAGGTGAAAACGTGCATTCTGCTTGCCGGGCTGCAAACCGTGGGCACGACTACTGTGCGCGAGGCGGTGCGCACGCGCGACCACAGCGAACTGGCCCTGCGCGCCTTTGGTGCGAAGCTGAGCCGCACGGTGGATTCGGTTTCGATTGCCGGGCCGCAGCCGCTGCACGCCATCGAAGCCGCCGTGCCCGGCGATCTCTCGTCGGCGGCGTTTTTCGTGTGCGCCGCAGCGTGTTTTCCGGGCTCGGGACTGGTTTTGGATGCGGTGGGACTGAATCCCACCCGAGCCGCGCTGCTCGACGTGATGACCGCTTTGGGCGCGCGCATCGCGGTGCTGAATCTCGAAGAGAAGCACGCGGAGCTGGTGGGAACGGTGCAGGTTTCGGCGCCCGCGGAGGGGCTGGGATCGACGACAGTGAGCGGGGCGCTCGCGGCGCAGCTCATTGACGAACTGCCGGTGCTGGCGGCCATTGCGCCTTCGAC
>JASHTU010000570.1 GCA_030040395.1 Acidobacteriaceae bacterium | reverse complement strand
TGTCAAAGGCGGAGTAAAAGGGAACCACCGTGGCGGAGTAAAAGGGAGCCACTGATCAGCGAGGAACTGGTGTTTCGGGGGAGGAGGGGCGCCGGAGCGTAGCGAAGGCGGTTCTTCTCCCCCGAGGCGCGTTTGGCGGGATCGGTCAGGCTCGTTTGCGGCGGCTTTGCTTGAGGCGGTAGGAGTCGGCGTTCATCTCCAGGATGTGGACGTGATGGGTGATGCGATCGAGTAGCGCACCGGTGAGCCGCTCGGAGCCGAAGATCTCGGTCCACTCGTCGAAGGGGAGATTGCTGGTGATCAGCGTGGAGTTGCGTTCGTAGCGTTGGCTGATGGTTTCGAAGAGCAGCTCGGCGCCGGTTTTGGAGAGCGGCACATAGCCGAGTTCGTCGATGATCAGCAGCTCATGAGCGGCAAGTTGCTTCTGGAAGCGGCGCAGGTGCTTTTCGTCGCGTGCCTCGATCAGTTCGCCGACCAGAACGGCGGCGGTGAGGAAGCGGACGCGGTGGCCGCGCTGGCAAGCAGCCAGGCCCAGGGCAAGGGCGATGTGGGTCTTGCCGGTGCCGCTGTTGCCGAGCAGCAGGATGTTCTCCTTGCGGTCGAGGTACTCGGAGCGCGCCAGCTCCAGCACCAGCGTCTTGTTCAGCGCCGGGATGGCGAGGAAGTCGAAGCTGTCGAGGCTCTTTACAACCGGGAACCGGGCCTGGCGGATGCGGCGCTCGGTGGCGCGGCGGTCTCGGTCCACTAACTCCAACTCGGTCAGGCGCAGCAGATAGTGCGGGAAGGTGGCCTTTTCCTGGGCGCAGGTGCGAGCCAGCTTGTCGCACTCGCGCAGGAAGGTGGGCAGTCGCAGAGCCTTCAGATGGTGCTCAAGCAGAACTTGCGGAGTATCGGCAGTAGATGTGCTCATAGCGCGGCCTCCAGCAAGGGCGACTCAGCCGGTGACATCGCGAGCAGGCTCATGTAGTCGGCGGCGCGGGTGGTGCGCACCTGGGCCAGCGGCAGGTGGGGCCAGTTAGCCATATCCAGCCGCGGCGGGCGCCGCTCGATACGACAGAGCAGCAGATGCCGCACGGCATCGAAGCTGATGGTGTTCAGCAGGAGCGCATGCTCAACGGCGGCGGTGACCTCGGCCAGGGGGAAGGTCTCCAGCAGCCGCAGCACCTGGATGTACTCGCGAGCGGCGTGCTTGTTCAGCCGCGCCTCCAGCAGCCGCCGCAGGTGAGCGAAGCAGTCGGGTAACTGCCATCCGGCGAGCGGCGCAGCCTGATCCAGCGCCCGGCTCTTGTGTTCCAGCAGGGCCGGGTAGTGCAGTGGATCGTAGATCGTCTCTTCGCGCTCGTAGCTGCGCTTGTGCTCGGCGATGACCTCGCAGCCGGAGACGATGACGATGCGGTGAACATAGGCCTTGACCAGCACCTGGCGATGGCCATACTCGGTCGGGACCGAGTAGTCGTTGGTCTTGTAGCGAACCAGCGAGATGGAGCTGACCCGAACCGTGGTCTTGTCGCAGGCTTCGAAGCGCGCCGCCGGCAGCGGCAGCAACGCAGCCCGGTCGCGCTCGAAGCGTTCGCCGATGGTCTCCTTGTGACCGCGCAGGCGCTGGGCGCGCCGCGCCATCGCCTCCCGCACGAACTGGTTGTTGAGTTCTTCCCAGCTTGCCGCGCGCGGAATCGGCGCCATGAAGTTGCGCCGCGCGTAGCCCACCAGGTTCTCCACCTTGCCCTTGTCGTTGCCCTTCCCCGGCCGGCCGAACTTCTCCGCGAACAGGTAATGGCTCTGCAACTCGGAAAATGCCTGCGTCTTCTGCCGTTCGCCATCGCCCAGGATCCGGGCCACCGCGAGCGTCGTGTTGTCGTAGAGAATCCGCGTCGGCACTCCGCCAAAGTACGCGAAGGCGCCGGCGTGCGCTTCGAGAAATGCTTCGGTCGTCTCTGCCGGAAACGCCTGCACAAAGCAGTCGTCCGAGTGGGGAAGGTCGAAGGTCATGAAGTGCGCCGCGCACTCTCGCCCGGCGATGACAACCTGCGCCTGGCCGAAGTCGGCTTGTGCCTCCCCCCGCGCGTGCGTCAAGGGGATGAACATCTCCCGGCCGCCGAGCTTGGCGGCGCGCACATAGTCCTTCACGATGGTGTAGCCGCCCGTGTAGCTGTGCTCGGCACGCAGCCGCTCCAAGATCCGCTTGGCCGTGTGCCGTTGTTTCCGCGGGCGCTGCTTGTCGTCCGCCAGGATCGCGTCGATCGCGCCCTGCCATGGCCCCAGCTTCGGCCGCCGGATCGGCTGCTGCCGCTGGCACCCAGGTGGCACGGAGTATGCCAGCATCTTACTGACCGTCTTGCGAGCGAGGCCGAACTCCCGCGCCGCCACTCGCCGGCTCATCCCCTCCACCAGAACCGCCCGCCTTACACGCGCGTATAACTCCACCGTCTTCATCCCTCCCATATCCCACAGAAAACGCGACTCCTTAAGCGCGTCGAACCATACTCGACACCCTCGAATGGTCTGCTCTTCTGTGAAATCTTGATCTGGCGAGGTGGACTACTTTTACTCCGCCACGAACCGGCGCTCACACGCCGCTTCGTGGTCTATTTTTGCGCCGCCGCGTAAACGTGGTGCCCAAAATGGAAATCGGACGCAGGCCCGAAGCCCGCTTCCCGATTCAGCAAATCGGAATCCAGGGATCCCTGCATCAATGAATCCAAGATTCTGCAAACTAAATCGAAGGATTGCGGATCGAGGACGGTGTTCAAAATACTGTCTTGCGTGTCGGGTTCATGCTTCAGACCTTCATATGCGGCCGTGTGGCAGGATTTTTCGATGAGTGTCGGCTTGAACACCACGACGTAAAACCGTGCGTTGTCCGCTCGGTCCACCAACTGGTATTCTTGTTCCGAACCCTGGTGCACTCGCTCCAGCTCGTCCTTCCACCCTCGTAACGATTGCTCCATCGCTCCCGCGGGATGTCTGCCTGAGTATTCTTAGCTTGTCACTTAGCTATAACGGTAAACTGTAGTACGAGGTCCACGACCGTATAAAGATGTGCCTATGGAATCGCTTTCACAGGAGCGAAGGTTGCGCATAGTGGAGACATGCAAAGCCACCATCGTGTGCATGTCCAGTTAACGAGGAAGGATCGGCGACAGGTTGCGCAGATGCTGAGCAAAGGGCAGGTGTCGGCGCGAGTGCTGCGACAGGCTTCGATCCTGCGCCAGCTCGACGATGGGCGGAGACTGACGCAGGTGGCCGCGAATGAAGGTGTGGCGGGTAAGACCGTGCGGGCCATCGCCAGGCGTTATGAAGAAGAAGGGCTGGATTCGGCGCTGGACGAAAAGCCTCCGCCCGGCAAGCAGCGAGCGTTGAACGCTTGTCCGAGTCAGCGCATCATAGCCATGGTGTGCGGGTTGTCTCCCGAGGGCATGGCACGGTGAAGCATGCGGCTGATCGCCGAGAAAGCGGTGAAACGAACACTGGCGCCGCAGGTGGGCTGAGAGACGATTTCCATCCTTCTTCAGAGCCACAAACCGAAGCCGTGGCGGGGAAAAAACTGGTGCGTGACGTTTCCAGAGCTGCTCCTTGTAATTTCAGCAGATCATATGAGCGGCAGCGCTGCGACGTCATGGAAGGATTCGGTTCGTGGCGCCTGGAACGAACCGCAGGAAACGATC
>JASHTU010000569.1 GCA_030040395.1 Acidobacteriaceae bacterium | reverse complement strand
ATGGTGGGCGCTGTAGGATTCGAACCTACGACTTCCACCGTGTGAAGGTGACACTCTACCGCTGAGTTAAGCGCCCGAAAACGCGGCTGGCTGCAGGGTTGGAAGAAGGACGCGCCAGCCGGCCGTCCCTTGAGGTAGAGTAACACCAGCACACGGATAAGGGCCATCCTCGGTTCGGGAAGAGGAGTGGTCGGCTCGCTCCGCGCGCCGCCGCCCATGTCAAGGAAAACCGATTCAGCCCCGCGATGCCCCGATCCCTCCTGTCGAGGCGACGCGGCTCCGCGGCCGGAGCCGCGCCGCTTTCTCAAGCCGGATTTGGCTTCGCTGCGTCTGGTAGGAGGGGGGGCCGGCGGCTGGGGCCCGACCGCTTTCGCGACCGGTGGCTGGAATGGCGGCTGGAACGGTGGCTGGAACGGTGGCTGGAACGGCGGCTTGACCGGTTTTGGGATGGCGCTGCGGAGCGGCCGCGGGACGTCCGGACCGGGGCCGGGTGGAGGCAAGATTTCCGGGCCGGAATTCGAGCCTGGAGCGCAACCTTCCGACCCGATTGGGGTTCCTGAAGACATGGCGACCATGGTCCTGGAAAAGTCGGCCCTGGGAGCGAACGAGAGATCGTGGCAGAACTCTCGACCGGACCAGGGCGCCGGGTTGCGCGACGGCCTGGATCCCGCCAGCGACGCCGCAGTGATGCTGCGCGTTGCGGCCGGGGATGAAGCCAGCTTTAATTTTCTGGTTGAAAAGTACCACCGGCCGATGATCCATTTTCTATTCCGGATGGTGCGCAACCAGGCCGTGGCCGAAGAACTGGCGCAGGAGGTGTTTCTGCGCGTCTACCGGGCGCGGGACAGTTACCGGGCCGAGGCGCGGTTCACCACTTGGCTTTACCGGATCGCCACCAACCTGGCGGTGAATCACGCCCGCGACACCCGGCACGAGCGGGCGGCCCAGACGGTCTACCTGGACGCGCCGGACGAGGAGACGGGCACGACGCCCGACTTGGCGGACGACGACCCGACCGTGGAGCAGCGGATGCTGCGCGAGGAGCGCATGGCGGCGATTCGCAGCCATGTGATGGCGTTGCCGGAGCGGCAGCGGATGGCGGTCCTGATGCACAAGTACCAGGGCATGGATTACCGCCAGATCGGAGAGGTGCTGAAACTGAGCGAGTCGGCAACCAAGTCGCTGCTGTTTCGCGCCTATCAGACGCTGCGGGATAAACTGAAGGATTTTGTGTGAGACGTGAGTGGAAAAAAGCCGGAGTGAACCGGCGGAGAGCGGGGTGGCTCGAATGATGGGTTTGAAGACAAATTGCATACGGATGGACTCGAAGCTGGTGGATCTGCTCCTGGATCCCGCGGCCGTGCCTGCCAAGGTTCGTGATCATGTTGCGGAGTGTGAGGGCTGCCGCGGCGAATTGGAAAAGCTGCAAGCCACCATGGCGCTGTTGGATGGCTGGGAAGCCCCGGAGCCCAGCCCCTATTTCCTGACCCGTCTGGGGGCTCGGATGCGCGAGGAGCGCGAGGCGGCTCCGGCAGGATGGCTGAACCGGATGCGGGCGCGCTACGCCTATGGCCCGCGCACCCACGTCCGTCCCCTTGCGGCCATGGCGCTGACAGTTGTGCTGCTTGTAGGCGGTGGAGCGTATCTGGACCTGAACAACTGGACCCAGCCCAGTCAGACTGCGAACGGAGCCGCGGTGGTTCACGATTTGCAGACGCTCGAGAACAACGCCCAAGTGCTGGACACGCTGGAGAACCTGACCACCACCGACAACGGTGATTAGGCGGCCGGCGCCGCGACCGGGGAATCGCGGGCGAAACTTTTCCACCCGCGTAGGAGAGTTTTGGCTTGACCTTCGAGCCCGCTAGGACCTTTGGCCTGCATGGAAAAGCGATTAGCAGGCTTCAAGGCAGGCTTCGGCATCCGCCTTCGATAAGACGGTGGGCGGAATCCGAAGCGTGGTTGTGGGCAGTTGATCGATTACGTTTTTTCGCCCTTGGGGCGGGAGAAGATTGTGACCTGGATACCGAACGCGGAACGGTTGCGTGCGGCGGCTCTTGCTGCGGCCATCCTGGTCCTGTTTTTGCCCGGAGCATTAGCATGGGCCCAGCGCGGCGAACCCGCCGGCGCCGGGACCCGAGCCTCGCGCCCTCAGCCGCGCTTGTCTCAACCTCGCCAGCGATACGCTCAACGCCAGCCACGCGCTTACCAGCCGCAAAATCGGCCCGGCCGCATGCAGAACCAGGACCGGCAGGTGCGGGGCTATCAAGGCGCGCCGCAACCACGGAATTATCCCCAACGCGGGAATCTTCCGCAACGCGTTGCGCCCAATGCATTTCGGCCCCAGAACGGTTATCCGCCTGACACCGCGCGGCCTGCATATCCGGGCGCGACCAACGGTAGGGCAGGCTATCCAGGCGGAGCGAGCCCAGGCTACAACTATCCCGCGTTCCCGCCGGGGCATCTCGGCTCATGGCTCAATCAGCACCAGAACCTTCCTTTCCAGGGGCAGCAACAGCTCCTGCGTAACGATCCCAGCTTTAGACAGCTTCCCCAAGCCGACCAGCAAAGACTGATGCGCCAGTTGCACCAGGTGGATCAATTGCCTGTTCAGCAGCGTGAGCGCCGGCTGGAGCGCGAGGAAGCGATCGAGCACATGTCGCCGCAAGACCGCATGAAGCTCTATGCCTCCACCCGCGATCTGGCTGCCCTTCCCGGCGATCGCAGGGAATTGGTCAAACACGCGTTTCAGGATTTGCGTGCGGTCCCGGTCGATCAGCGGCAGATGGTGCTCAACTCAGAGCGCTACCAGCGCGTCTTTAGCCCGGAAGAGCGGGGTATCCTGACCAACCTGCTGCGCGCCGAGCCGTACACTCCCCCGCGTTGACCTGTGAACTGACCCGTGGGTTCGCTGAGCAGCCCCTCAGGCGCCTCGTCTGGGCAGTGACTCGCTAGGCGCCTCACACGCGCTTTATGGGGGCCAGAACGTATCGACTTATGATACATTGGCGCCATGATCGGCAAGGGCCTAGCTTGTTTCGTGGTGCTGCTTGCGTCGATCCATGCGCCAGCCGCCGGTCAGGCCGGCGCCGCGCCGCCACAGCCGTCGGCTCCGCCTTCTGCCGCCGCCTCGCCAGCCAAGGCTCCCTCGATTCTTTCCCCCGCCTCGAATCCGCCAGTATCCCGTTCAATTTCCCTGGTTTCCAGCCCAGATTCGCTCGTTCCTGATTTGTCTCCGCTCACTTCTCTTGCGTCGGCCGCCGATCAGGCCGGCCCGGCGCCGCCGCAGCCGTCGGCCCCACCTTCCACCGCTTCCCCAACCAGGACTCCCTCGACTCCTTCCCCCTCCACTCCGCCAGCTTCCCACTCAACTTCGCCGGCTCCTAGCGCCAATTCGCGCCTTCCTGGTTTGACCCCGCGCACTTCTTCGGTGCCGGCTGCCGGTCAGGCCGGCGCTGCGCCACCGCGACCGTCGGCCCCACCCTCCACCGTCGCTTCGCCAACCAGGATTCCCTCGACTCCTTCCCCCTCGACTCCGCGCACCTTTCGTTCAACTTCCCCGGCATCTAACGCAAATTCGCTCGTTCCTGGTTTGACTCCGCGCACTTCTCCCGCGCCTGCCGCCGCCTCGAATCCACACCCTCCCGCTTTGCAACCCCAGGCTCCTGCGGTTGCGGGCGCTGAGGGCTCGCCGTCCACGGCCGGCTGCATTGGGGCAAACTGCGATCTGTCGCCGCCCCACATCACCATTGCCACCCCGGCTCCCGCACCAGCCCCGTGGCCCTGGCAGGATCGCATCGCCTGGATCGCCAACCTGGTGTTGGTTGTGCTCGGCTACGCCGGAGTCATGCTGGTGCTTTCCCTTCTGAAGAAGATCGAGCAACATATGCGGGGCGGAGAGGTTGCGACAGCCGCCGCGGCTGAAAGCGCCCAGGCCGCGCTGCTTTTTGCGCAGGCAATGCAGCGCGCGGAGCGTCCCTGGATCATGACCAGCGTCATGCCCTCGCAAAGCGTCCAA
>JASHTU010000568.1 GCA_030040395.1 Acidobacteriaceae bacterium | reverse complement strand
TGGCCGGCGGCCGCTTCAACTTTGAGCATCGAACCAAATGCGGGCCGCGCATGGAGTGAGCGACCGGGCGCGAATTTTGGCACGTGAATTGCTGCCACTTTTGTGCCTCCCACTAAAGGGGAATATTCAGGCCGTCACGACGGCTGCACCGAGGACTGAAAACATGCCGATGTCATACTCCCCCGCACGGACCACTTTCGGTTTGCTTCCAGAGCCCGAGGGAAGGACTGTGTCCTTCATTACGAGCACGCTTATCAACCTGACGACTCTGGCGGTGATTGTCATTGTAGGAATGACCGCACGGCAGGTGATTCAGCGTCATTATGAGATGACTCAGCTGATCGTGCCCACCAACCCACCGCCGCCGATCAAAGTGAAACCGCCGGTGATGCCCAAGGTTCCGCCGCCTCCGACGCCGCCCAAGGTGACCCTGGAGGCTCAAAAGATCGAAATGCCCAAGCCCAAGCCGGCCCCGAAGCCCATCCAGATGGAGGCCAAGGTAAATTTGCCCCAGATCAGGCAAGCCAAGCCGAACATCATTCTGGCGCCGCAGCCCAAAGCGGCGTTGACGGCGGCGATGCCTGCGCAGTCGCCTGAGGTGAAGGCGTCGACCGCGCCCGTGCATCTGGGCGAGACGTTCGGCGTGACCCCCAATCCCAACGCGACGCGGCCGGCGACGGTGGCGGCCATCGGCAATCCCTATGGCGGCATGGAAGGCCCGGCGGTGGCGCCTCACGGAGTGGTGGGGTCGACGGGAATCGGAAACGGACTCCGCTCCGGCTCGAACTCGGGTGTGGTGGGCCGAGTGGCTTCGGCGGGAGTACCGGGAGAAGCCACCACGGCCAGGACCAGCTACGGGAAGGTGGCGTCGGCCGGCATCCCGGTGGTGATGCAGAAAGCGGCCGTAACCACGACCGATGCCCGGCCGGTTTCAACCGACCTGGAAGTGCTTTCGAAACCCCCTGTGCAGTACACCAGTGAAGCCCGCAAGTTAAAGGTTCAGGGCGACGTGGTGCTGCGCGTGACCTTCCTCGCATCGGGCCAGGTGGTAGTGGACGGGCTGGTGCACGGACTCGGCCACGGACTGGACGCAGAAGCCCGCCGGGTTGCCGAGCAAATCCGCTTTCGGCCGGCCACGCGCGACGGCCACCCGGTGGACTTGACGACCAACATCACCATTACGTTCCAATTGGCATAGAGCCTTCATGCAACAATCGACATACGGGAAATATCCGGCCGCACCAGGGCAACGATCGAATGCGGCCGGAACCGCCCGGAAACAATCATCAGGAGCCTGAAACATGCGGTACCGGAAGATCCCCCTAACCTTCCTCCTCGTCCTTTTTCTGGGCGCAACCAGCGCGCACGCCAAGAAAGTTCCCAAGTACAAATACGAGCCGATGCGCCAACTCACCCCGGAACAGGCCGCCCTGGTGCAACGGGCCATTGTCCGCGAGAGAGCGCTCATCAAGGAGATCCAGCAGCGCACGCCCCTGGTGGAGACCTACATCCAGGACACGCGGCCGGATCCTAAGCTCTACGAAGCGCCGGTGGACGACCAGTACATGTTGAGCCGCGTGGATTTCGGTAGGGGCTTCTTCGACAGGAGTTACTCGCCGCGCACGATGGAGGAACATCGCAAATGGTTTAAGGGGTCGTATTCCGCGATTTCCACGCTGACCAGGATTCTGGGGCTGGAAAAGTTCACCTACTCGTCCACGGGTTTCATGCAGATGATGTTCATTGACCCGACGGGTTTCGACCAGCAACACTACGACTTCAGCTTTGTGCGCCGCGAATTTCTGGGTTCGGTCCGCACCTGGGTCTTCGACGTGCATCCCAAGCCCACCGTCAAGGGCCTGGGGCGCTTTTACGGCCGCGTCTGGATCGAGGACCAGGGCGGCAACGTGGTGCGCTTTAACGGAACCTATACCGGCTCCGGTAGCGAGGACTCGTCCAAGTACTACTTCCACTTCGACAGTTGGCGGCTGAATGTGCAGCCCGATATATGGCTTCCCGTGGCCATTTACGTGGAGGAGACGCAACGCGCGGAAGGCAATCGGAACTCGCTGGGCCTCAAAGCCCACACCCATTTCTGGGGCTACTCACTCAAGCTGCCCACGCGAGACAGCGAGAATGTAACGGTAACGGTGGACAACGCGGTGGACAAGAGTAACGATTCCCAAGACGTGAGCCCGCTGGAGGCTTCGCGGCTGTGGATCGAACAGGCCGAGGAAAACGTTCTTGACCGCCTGGAGGAAGCCGGACTGATTGCGCCTGTAACCCAGGGAGGGTACGAGCAGAAAATTCTCGATCAGATCGCGGTCAATTTGATTGTCCCCAATAACCTGGCTTTTACGGAGCAGGTGCACTGCCGGGTGATGCTGATGGACACGCTTGAGGCCACCACGGTGGGCAACACCATCCTGCTCAGCAAAGGTCTGGTTGACAGCCTGCCCAACGAGGTGTCGATCGCGGCGGTGGTGGCCATGGAGCTGGCGCATATCGCGCTGGGCCACCATATCGACACGCGTTACGCATTCAACGACCGGCTGCTGTTCCCCGACGAAGCGACGTTCCAGCGCATCGACATGTATCACTCGGCGGTGGACGACGCCACGGCGGCCAAGAAAGCGATGGAGTATCTGGAGAACTCCATGTACAAGAACCAATTGCCCGCGGCCGGGCTCTACTTTGAGCAGCTTCAGCAACGCGGACAAGTGTTGAAAGCGCTGAACACGCCGGAACTGGGCGACTCGCTGCTCAAGCCCGACGGCACGCCGTGGATGAGCGATCTGGAGCACATGGGCCCGGCCATCAACTGGGACGACATGAACCAGATGGCGGCGCTACCCCTGGGAAGCTGGCTGAAGACCGATCCCTGGGACGACACAGTGCACATGCTCGACGCCAAGCGTTACGCGCCCATGAACGCCCGCGACAAGATGCCGTTCGAGGTGACGCCGATCTATTACCGGTTGCAGCGCTACGCGGTGAATACGCCGCCGGCTCCGGCACCCGGCTCGACAGTGGGGGCGCCAGCGGCGGCCAACGAAGGTGCGCAGCCCGCCGCCGCGGCAGACGACGCGGCTCCGGCGGGCGGGCAGCCTGACGTCAACACCGCGCCTGCGCAGGCGCCGCCAGCGACGGCGCAGAATCCGCACTAGAAAACAGGCTCCGCACCCATCCGTCCGGGACTGCTCGACTGGCGGAACCGGGCGGGCGGCTCTTAGAATGAGCCGGGTTGAGGTCGACCTGCGGGCGGCGCGATTTGCCGAAATTGGACGTTCTTTTCGCCTATGAAATTCTCCAGATGCGTCTTGTTTTGCATTGCGATCGCCGCGATCAACGTCTCCGCGAGCGCGCAAGTTGCTCCGGCAGCCACAGTCAGCGGTCTTTCCCTCAGCGCCGGCGGCGAGGGGTCGATGTTTCAACCCGACTATGCGGGTGCGGGGGTGGCGCAAGACAGCCCTTTCGCCCTTTACGGTATGGGCGCTTACCTCGACGCACGGTTTACGCGCTGGGCGCAAATTGAAGCCGAGGCCCGCTGGCTGCACTGGCACGAATACGCGGGCATCAATGAAAACACCTACATGATCGGCCCGCGCATTCCCATCTACACTTTCCGCCGCTTCACGCCCTACGGCAAAGTGCTGTTTGGATGGGGAAGCGGCTCGTTCCTGACTGGGCAGGCGACAACGCTTGCCTATGGCGGAGGCGTGGACTACCAGCTCACTTCGCGTTTCACTTTGCGCGCCATCGATTTCGAATACCAGCAATTTCGCGTAACGCCTACAATCCGGCCCTATGGGGGCAGCGTCGGGGTGAGCTACAGGATTTTTTGAAGGTAGGGGCGATTGCGGCTGCGGTTTACGCGGCGCCGCTCAGGGACCGACGCTCGCCGATCGAAAAGCCCGGTTATTTGCTGGTTTTCGCCAGCTCGGGA